>NZ_QOBB01000115.1:0-23260 GCF_024704855.1 Burkholderia sp. HAN2018
GCACGGCGGCCGCGCCGCGTCCGGCGAGCGCCATCGCGCCGACGCCGCCGAGTGCGATCAGCGCGAAATTCCACGGGGAAAATGCGTAGATCAGCACCGGCGACGCGTCGCACAGGTAGAGCGCGAGATGCGCGAGCGCGCACAGCGCGACGGCCGCGATGCCGAGCGCGACGTGTCGCGCGGCCGGCACCGCGAGCAGCGCGAGCGGCGCGATCAGATAGAACTGCTGTTCAACCGCGAGGCTCCAGAAGTGCGACGTGGAGCCCGGCCAGCCGTCCTTCACGACGCCGATCCAGTAATTCGACAGGAACACCGCGTGCCACGCGAGCCCGAGATTGACGCCGCGCTGGTAGAACAGCGCGTGCGCGATCGCGAGCGCGGCGAGCAGCAGGTAATAGACGGGAAAGATCCGCAGCGCGCGCTTCGCGAGGAACAGCGCGAGCGCATGGCGGCGCGTCATGGTGCCGCATTCGACCGCCTGGCGATTGCGATGCAGCTCGCCGACGATCAGGAATCCGCTGATGAGGAAAAACGTCCACACGCCAAGCTTGCCGACGTCGACGGCAAGGACGTGGCCTTTGTGGGACAGGAAAACGAGGATGACGGCGAGGGCTCGCAGGCCGTCGAGTCCTTTGACGTATCGGGCTTCGCGCATGGAGGCATCCGGGCATTGAGCGCGCCCAGTATAGGTGCGCAAATATCGAACGTAATTCGCGTTCGGATGCATACGTGAAGGCGTTTTCTGATGCTGGAGCGTCGACGAAATCGCCCGCATGCAAAAAAACCTGCGGGAAACCCCGCGAAAACGCACAAAAGTACTCCACGAAGCGTCACGGCGCTTGTAGAATCCGGCGTTGAAGCGCGCGCGTTGCACGCTTCGTGTATCCAACGACCACACCTGGTAGGAGAAACATGGCGACTTCCGCAAAAAAGGTGGCCAAGAAGGCTGCCGCACCCGCCACCAAGAAAGTGGCTGCCAAAAAGGCTGCGCCCGCGAAGAAAGTAGTGGCAAAGAAGGTCGTCGCGAAGGCGGCACCGGCCGCTCCGACGCCGCTGAAGGACAAGTTCACGAAGGCATCGCTCGCAACGCACATCGCTGAGCGCGCAGCTGTCGAAGTGAAGGCGGTCAAGGCAGTGCTCGTCGCACTCGAGAACGTCGTGCTCGGCTCGGTCCACAAGAAGGGCGCGGGCGAGTTCACGCTGCCGGGTCTGCTGAAGATCACGGCACAAGTCGTGCCGGCGAAGAAGAAGCGCTTCGGCAAGGATCCGTTCACGGGCGAAGAGCGTTGGTTCCCGGCGAAGCCGGCCAGCGTGCGCGTGAAGGCACGTGCGCTGAAGAAGCTGAAGGACGCGGCAGCGTAATGCCGCGCGGCGGCTGCCGAATGCATTCGGCAGCCGTTGCGAAGTCCGACGATCCCCGTACGCGAAAGCGTGCGGGGATTTTTATTGCGCTGCGCAAAGCGCGCGGCCGCGAAGAAGTGCAGAAGTGCAGAAGCGAAATGGCCGAAAGTCCGGTTCGACGCGTGATGCACGCCGGACGACGAGTCGTGCATGCGCCATGACGAACGGCAATCCACTCACAGGGGCTCGCGCTCGCCGCGCCGGATGCGCCTGTTGCGTACGCATCGCGAGACACGCGCGTCGTGACTGAAACCATTCCCGACGAAATCGCGGCGCAGGTCGCCGCCGCATGCGACACGATCGAGCGGCATCTCGGCGCGACGCTGAACGCGATCCACCTGTTCGGCTCGGCGCTCGACGGCGGACTGAAACCGCGCAGCGACATCGACCTGCTGGCGACGGTGTCGGCCCGGCCCGACGAGCCGACGCGGCGTGCGCTGATGCTCGGCCTGCTCGCCGTGTCGGCGCCGCCCGGCCGCGCAGGCGGCATGCGCGCACTGGAAGTGACCGTCGTCGCGCACGACGAAATCGTGCCGTGGCGTCATCCGGCGCGACGCGAACTGCAGTTCGGCGAGTGGCTGCGTCACGATCTCGAAGCCGGCATCGTCGAGCCGGCGCTCGTCGATCACGATCTGGCGATCCTGTTGACGAAGGTGCGACAGCACAGTGTCGCGCTGGCCGGCCCGCCGGCTGCTGCGTTGCTCGAGCCGGTGCCTGAGGGGGATTTTGTGGCCGCGTTGCTGGCGACCGTCGCGCAGTGGCATGCCGAACCGAGTTGGCGCGGCGATGAGTGCAACGTGGTGCTCGCGCTCGCGCGCATCTGGTACAGCGCCGCGACCGGCAGGATCGCGCCCAAGGACGTCGCCGCGACATGGGCGCTGGAGCGTCTGCCGGAAACGTACCGTCCGGTTGTAGCGGCGGCGCGCGCCGCCTATCTCGGCGGCGAGGAAGCCGCGGCGATCCTGTCGGGCGAACCCCTCGCCGCATTCATCGGCTACGCGCGGCGAACGGTCGAATCGATGCTGTCGACGTCGCCGCAGATGCCGCGAACGTAGCCGGCTTGCGGGCGGGACCGACGAGGATCACGGGTGTTTGCGACGCTGTCGCACGCGTTTGCAGTCGAGCCGGACGCCTGCCCGGCGACCCGGCGCATCATTCGCACGCGCTTATGCGATGTGCATCGTCAGCCGGCCGTACCGGCAAAGGCGGCCTTCAGCACGGCGTCGTCGAGCTTGACCATCTGCATCATCGCGGCCGCCACGCGCGTGGCCTTGACGGTGTCGCGGTCGGACATCATCGGGATCAGCGCTTCCGGAACGATCTGCCACGAGACGCCGTAGCGGTCTCGCAGCCAGCCGCAGGCGTCGGCCGTGCCGCCGTTGTCGAGCAGGGCGTTCCAGTAGCGGTCGAGTTCCGCCTGGTCGGCGCAGCTGACCAGCAGCGAGATCGCGTGGTTGAACGTGTCGGTGCGCGGGTGGCTCATCGCGAAGAACGGCTGCCCGAACAGCTCGAACTCGACCATTCGCGTGCCGTCGGTGCCGGGCACTGCCGTGACGCGCACGATGCGCGAATCCGGAAAGATGCCTGCGTAGAAGGCCGCTGCTTCTTCGGCTTCCGTCGAGTACCAGAGGAACGGCGTGATCTTCTGAATCGTCATGACGAATCTCCTGTCTGTATGGATTGGCCGGGGCGCAAATCGCGTGCCGGCCTCTGTACGACGGATGAAGGCCGTCGAAATCGACACGCCGGGGCGAACGGCCGTCGCTCCGGGGCCGTGGCACCGACAGTGCGGATGGTAGTCGTCCGGCGCACCTGTGGCGAGCGAGCCTGGCATCAGGAAACCGCGTTTCCGGCGCATTGCGGCCGTCAGGCGCCGCTGCCGGCCGGGTGACGAGTGTCGGGTACCCGGACATCGGCCATCGCCCGTGCAGGCCGTGCGGGCCAGCCGGCGACGGACGAAAAAAAAGCCAGCCGCGGCTGAAACCGGGGCTGGCTTTCCAGGTCGGAGGCAGGGCGTCGGAGACGCCATGCACGCCGGATACTTCGTTTTTAGAACTTGTGGCGCAGGCCGAGTGCGACCAGCTCTTGCGAGCTCTTGCCGGCGATACCGTACGAGCCGATCGACGCTTGCGCATCGGTGCCGTCCGCGTTCTTGCCGCTTGCGTGTTGATACGCACCAACCAGGTAGATGTCCGTGCGCTTCGACAGCGAGTAATCGGCGCCCAGCGAAACCTGATGGTACTTGCCGTTGTTGTCGCCGTTGCCCTTCGTGTAGATGTAGCCGAGGCCGAGCAGCAGCGGTGCCGATGCCTGATACGTGACGAACGCGCGACCCGTGTTGTACTTCTGGTTCGTGCCGAACGCCGAGTTGCCGTCCGCCTTGTATTGCGCGTTGCTGTAACCGGCGCCGACCGTCACCGGGCCGAATGCGTACTGGCCAGCCACTTGCGCGATGCCGATCGACGTCGACGACGTGAACGCGTTGTTGATGAAGGTCGTGCCCGAATCGCCGTCGAAGATCGCGTCCGACGAGCCGGCCCAGCCGCTACGCGTGCCGCTGGCGCTGAGTGCCGATGCGTTGTTTGCGTGGAAGTAGCCGGCAGCCAGGCCGAGCGGGCCGTTGTTGTACGCTGCTGCTGCTGCCCACGTCTGACCCTTGCCGGTCGAACCTGCAACACCGCCGAATGCGTACATCGCTTCGACTTGCAGGCCTGCCCAGACCGGCGACGTGTACTTCACTGCGTTGCTGACGCGCAGGCTGTTGTCGTTGTTGTCGACGTCGCCCGGCGTGGCGAACACGCTGCCGAAGTAGTTGTCTGCCGTGACTGCCTGGACCAGGTCGACGAGCGGGTCATACTGGCGGCCGAGCGTGACCGTACCGTACTGGTCGCTCTGCAGGCCGACGAATGCCTGGCGGCCGAACATGCGGCCACCCTGGCCCAGTGCGCCCGATGCCGAGTTGAAGCCGTTTTCCAACTGGAAGATCGCCTTCAGGCCGCCACCGAGGTCCTCGGAACCCTTCAGGCCGAAACGGCTGCCTTGCAGGTTGCCGCTACCCATCGACCACGAATTGTTGCCTTGACCTGCGTTACCGTGAACATAGGTGATCGACGTGTCGATCACGCCGTACAGCGTCACACTCGACTGTGCCTGAGCAGCGCCGGCGGCGCCCAGCAGCGCGAGCGAGAGGGTCGAGAGAGCAAGTTTCTTCATCGTTGAGTTTCTCCACGCAAGTGATTCATCGTTATTTGTTGCGGATTGGAGAATAGCTCAGTGCCATAGACGCAAGAAAGCCTAAAAAATAAAGTGTCTCGAAAAGGTAACAGCGCGAAAAAGTCCATATATATCAAGCACATCAACGACTGTTCCCATTTTTGAAATAGTTGACATTTGCTGCGGCGCGATTGTTTCAAAAGTCGACGCACATTGCGGCCGGCAGCCTGTTTTGGCACGTTGGCGGGCAGAAATGGATGCTTGCAAACGTTTGCGGTTGCGGCAACGAAGCCGGGGCATGCAAAGGACGTATCAACGTCGCGCGAATGCGCGGCGGACTGGGATGGTTGCAGGAAGGCAGACGGGTGTGCTGGGGCGCGCCGCGACGTTGCTAACAGCGTGAATCAGTCGTCGCGCATGCGATCGACGGGCCGGTCGGCTTGAGCGGACGCGGCCGGTGCGGTACCGGCGAGACGATGCGCGTTGCCGCGGGCCGCCGCGAATTCCGCGCCGAGCAGCAGCACGATCGCGGAGAAGTACAGCCACATCAGCAGGACCGCGAACGATCCGGCCGCGCCGAATGCACTGGCGGTGCCCGCGTGCGCGAGGTACAGCGCGAACAGTTTCTTGCCGCCCGAGAACAGGATCGCGGACACGATGCCGCCGATCGCGGCGTCGCGCCACGCGACGCGCGCATCGGGCAGGAACTTCATCAGCGATGCGAACGCGGCCGCGAGCACGGCGATGCCGACGAAGAACTGCACGAGGTTCGTGACGACCACGTACGGCGAATTGCCCAGCAGCCAGGTGCCGACGAACGTGATCGCGGTGTCGAGCACGAGCGACACGATCAGCAGGAACGCGACGCCGAGCACGAGCCCGAACGAGATCAGCCGCACGCGCACGAGCCCGAGCATGCTCGACCAGCGGTTCTCGGTGGCCGGCCAGATCACGCTGAGCGCGGCGCTGAGCGACGCGAAGGTGGCCGACGCGCCGATGGCCAGCGCGGCGAACGAGATCAGGGTTGCGAGGCCGCCGCGCTCGCCCGCGCGGTGCGCGTTCTGCACGATCGTCTGGATGCTGGCCGCCGCGTCGTCGCCGATCAGCTGGTGCGCCTGTTCGAACACCTGGCCGCGCGCGGCGTCGTCGCCGTAGAACCAGCCGGCCACGGCAATCACCATCACGAGCATCGGCGCGAGCGAGAACGCGGAGAAGAATGCAATGCCCGCGGCCATCGCGGAGCAACGGTCGGCCGAGAAGCGCTTGAACGCCGTGAGGGCCCAGTTGGCCTGTTGTTGCGCGAGACGGGTGGCTTCGGAGGTGATCTGTCGTTTCATGACGGTTCGGTGGCGCGCGGAACGCGGGTCATCGTTGGTAATCAGACAATTCAGTATTGATCCGAAGATTCGAACATAGTTGCGCGAACTGTCTATAATTCCTTTCAGTTTCCTCACCCCCACAATAACGCCGAGACCAGCCATGCTCCAAATGTCCCGGCGCCAGTTCCTGAAGGTGACGGCTACGTCGCTTGCCGGATCGAGTCTAGCCCTGATGGGCTTCTCTCCGTCCGAAGCGCTCGCCGAAGTCCGACAGTACAAGCTGGCGCGCACCGTCGAAACGCGCAACACCTGTCCATACTGTTCAGTGGGTTGCGGCATCCTGATGTACAGCCTCGGAGACGGCGCGAAGAACGCGCAGCCGAGCATCATGCACATCGAAGGCGATCCCGACCATCCCGTCAATCGCGGCACGCTGTGCCCGAAGGGCGCGAGCCTGATCGACTTCATCCATAGCCCGAACCGCCTGACGCACCCCGAGTATCGCGCGCCCGGCTCGGACAAGTGGGAACCGATCTCGTGGAACGACGCGCTCGACCGGATCGCGAAGCTGATGAAGGCCGACCGCGACGCGAACTTCGTCGAGACGGCGGAGGACGGTGCGAAGGTCAACCGCTGGCTGACGACCGGCATGCTGGCCGCGTCGGCGGGCAGCAACGAGGTCGGCTACCTGACGCACAAGACGGTCCGCAGTCTCGGGATGCTCGCATTCGACAATCAGGCGCGTGTCTGACATGGCCCGACGGTGGCAGGTCTTGCCCCGACGTTTGGCCGTGGAGCGATGACGAACCATTGGGTCGACATCAAGAACGCGGACGTGATTCTCGTGATGGGCGGCAATGCAGCCGAGGCCCATCCGTGCGGTTTCAAGTGGGTAACGGAGGCGAAGGCGCACCGCAAGGCGCGGCTGATCGTCGTCGACCCGCGCTTTACGCGTACGGCCTCGGTGGCCGACTACTACGCGCCGATCCGCACCGGCACCGACATCGTCTTCCTGGGCGGTGTGATCAACTATCTGCTGACGAACGACAAGATCCAGCATGAGTACGTGAAGAACTACACGGACTTCTCGTTCATCGTGCGCGAGGATTTCGCGTTCAACGACGGTATCTATTCCGGCTACGACGCCGAGAAACACGCATACCCGGACAAATCGAGCTGGGACTACGAGCGCGGCGACGACGGCTTCGTGAAGGTCGACCCGACGCTGCAGCACCCGCGTTGCGTGTACAACCTGCTGAAGCAGCATTACGCGCGCTATACGCAGGACATGGTCCAGCAGGTCTGCGGCACGCCGAAGGAGAAGTTCCTGAAGGTGTGCGAGATGCTCGCGACCACCGCCGTTCCCGGCCGCGCCGGCACGGTGCTGTACGCGCTCGGCTGGACGCACCACTCGATCGGCGCGCAGATCATCCGCACCGGCGCGATGGTGCAGCTGCTGCTCGGCAACATCGGCATCGCCGGCGGCGGGATGAACGCGCTGCGCGGCCACTCGAACATCCAGGGGTTGACCGACCTCGGGCTGATGTCGAACCTGCTGCCGGGCTACATGACGCTGCCGATGCAGGCCGAGCAGGATTTCGACGGCTACATCAAGAAGCGCGTGCAGCAGCCGCTGCGGCCGAACCAGTTGAGCTACTGGAAGAACTACAAGGCCTTCCACGTCAGCTTCATGAAGTCCTGGTGGGGCGACGCGGCGACCGCCGAGAACAACTGGGCCTACGACTACCTGCCGAAGCTGGACAAGCAGTACGACCTGCTGCAGGCGATCGAGCTGATGAATGCCGGCAAGATGAACGGCTACATCTGCCAGGGCTTCAACCCGCTCGCGGCGGCGCCGTCGAAGGTGAAGACGGCGGCAGGGCTCGCGAAGCTGAAGTGGCTCGTGATCATGGATCCGCTCGCGACCGAGACGTCCGAGTTCTGGAAGCATCACGGCGACTACAACGACGTCGACGCGTCGAAGATCCAGACCGAGGTGTTCCGTCTGCCCACCACGTGTTTTGCGGAGGAAAACGGTTCGCTCGTGAGTTCGAGCCGCGTGCTGCAATGGCACTGGAAGGGCGCGGAGCCGCCGGGCGAAGCGCGTAGCGACCTCGAGATCATGTCGGGGCTGTTCCTGCGCATGCGCAAGATGTACCAGACGGACGGCGGCAAGTATCCGGACCCGATCGTCAACCTGACCTGGCCGTACGCGAACCCGGAAAGCCCGACGCCCGAAGAGCTCGCGATGGAGTTCAACGGCCGTGCGCTCGCCGATCTGCCCGATCCGAAGGATCCGGCCAAGACGCTCGTGAAGAAGGGCGAGCAGCTGGCCGCGTTCGCGCAACTGAAGGACGACGGGACGACCGCGAGCGGCTGCTGGATCTTCTGCGGAGCCTGGACGCAGGCCGGCAACCAGATGGGCCGGCGCGACAACTCCGATCCGACCGGCATCGGCCAGACGCTGAACTGGGCGTGGGCCTGGCCGGCGAACCGGCGGATCCTGTACAACCGCGCATCGTGCGACGTGAGCGGCAAGCCGTTCGACCCGACCCGCAAGCTGATCGGCTGGAACGGCAGCGCGTGGAAGGGCGCCGACATCCCCGATTTCAAGGCGGACGAGCCACCCGAAAACGGGATGGGGCCGTTCATCATGAATCCGGAAGGTGTCGCGCGCTTCTTCGCGCGTGCGGGGATGAACGAAGGCCCGTTCCCCGAGCACTACGAGCCGTTCGAAACGCCGATCGGCACGAACCCGCTGCACCCGAACAACCCGCTCGCGCTGAACAACCCGGCCGCCCGCGTGTTCCCGGACGATCGGGCGTCGTTCGGCCAGGCACCGGAGTTCCCGCACGCGGCGACCACGTACCGGCTAACCGAGCATTTCCACTACTGGACCAAGCATGCGCGGCTGAACGCGATCATCCAGCCCGAGCAATTCGTCGAGATCGGCGAGGACCTCGCGAAGGAAGTCGGCGTCGCGCATGGCGAACGCGTGAAGGTGTCGTCCAAGCGCGGCTACATCATCGCGGTCGCCCTCGTCACGAAGCGGATCAAGCCGCTGATGGTCGACGGCAAGAAGGTCCAGACGGTCGGTGTCCCGTTGCACTGGGGCTTCAAGGGTCTGACGAAGCCCGGCTATCTCGCGAATACCCTGACTCCGTCCGTGGGTGACGGCAACTCCTATACACCGGAATTCAAGTCGTTCCTGGTGAAGGTCGAAAAGGCGTAAGGGGAAAGAGATGGCATTGCAATCGCTGGATATCAAGCGCGTCTCGGCCACCACGACGCCACCGCCCACGGTGCGCGAACCGGTGACCGGGAGCGTCGCGAAGCTGATCGACGTATCGAAGTGCATCGGCTGCAAGGCATGCCAGACGGCATGCATGGAGTGGAACGACCTGCGCGACGAAGTCGGCACCAACGTCGGCGTGTACGACAACCCGGCCGATCTCTCCGAGCACTCGTGGACGGTGATGCGGTTCGCCGAATACGAGAACCCGGCGGGCGACCTCGAGTGGCTGATCCGCAAGGACGGCTGCATGCACTGCGAGGATCCGGGCTGCCTGAAGGCGTGCCCGTCGCCGGGCGCGATCGTGCAGTACAACAACGGGATCGTCGATTTCCACGAGGAGAACTGCATCGGTTGCGGCTATTGCGTGACCGGCTGCCCGTTCAACGTTCCGCGGATCTCGAAGAAGGATCATCGCGCGTACAAGTGCACGCTCTGTTCCGACCGCGTCGCGGTCGGCCAGGAACCGGCCTGCGTGAAGACCTGCCCGACGGGCGCGATCGTGTTCGGCACCAAGGAGGACATGAAGCAGCACGCGGCCGAGCGGATCGAGGACCTGAAGGAGCGCGGCTTCGAGCATGCGGGGCTGTACGACCCGCAGGGCGTCGGCGGCACGCACGTGATGTACGTGCTGCACCATGCCGATAAACCGTCGCTGTACCACGGGCTGCCCGACAACCCGTCGATCAGCCCGATGGTGAAGCTGTGGAAGGGCATTGCGAAACCGCTCGCGGTGGCCGGCATCGCGCTGACCGCGCTCGCCGGGTTCTTCCACTATGTCCGGGTCGGTCCGAACGAGGTGAGCGACGAGGAAGAATCGGCCGCGCGCGACGAGGCGCGACGCATCAAGGAGGACGCGAAATGAACCACGACGACCCCAACCTGATCGTCCGCTACACGCCGAACGAGCGCACGAACCACTGGATCACCGCGATCACGTTCGTGCTGCTCGCGTTGTCCGGGCTCGCGCTGTTTCATCCGTCGATGTTCTGGCTGACCGCGCTGTTCGGCGGCGGCCAGTGGACGCGGATCCTGCATCCGTTCGTCGGCCTCGTGATGTTCGTGTCGTTCGCGATCCTGGTCGTGCGCTTCTGGCACCACAATGCGCTCGACGCGGACGATCGCCAATGGCTGAAGCAGATCGGCGACGTGCTGACCAACCAGGAAGACAAGCTGCCGCCCGTCGGGCGCTATAACGCCGGGCAGAAGCTGCTATTCTTCACGCTGGTGGCGTGCCTGTTGCTGCTCCTGCTGTCGGGAGTCGTGATCTGGCGGCGTTACTTCTCGTTCTACTTCCCGATCGGGGTGATCCGCGCGGCCGCTGTCGTGCATGCCGTGGCGGCCTTCGTGCTGATCGCGAGCATCATCGTGCACATTTACGCGGCGTTGTGGGTGAAGGGCTCGATCGGCGCGATGGTGCGCGGCACCGTCACGTTGGGCTGGGCTCGCAAGCATCACCCGAAGTGGTTCCGTGAAAGCGTGAAATAACGCACCGGAGCGGGGCGGCTCGCCAGTTGCGGCGGGCCGTTCCGCCAACCGCCGGAACCGCCCGAAAGCGCCGATGCGTCGGCGCTTGTTTATTTGGAAGACATTTTTGTGACACAACGCATCCTCGAACCGACCGAGATTTCGACACTCGATCATTCGGCCATCCCGCGCTTTCGCCTGCCGGAGCGCGCCACCGCGTTTTCGGCGCGCGCCGCGCGGCTGCGCAAGCTGGCCGACCTGAACCCGATCAGCGGCTACCTGCGGCTGATGGCCACCGTCGCCGATGCGCAGCACGCGACGCTGCAGACGCTGGAATTGCCGCTGCCGTCGAAGGAAGCGATCGCGCTCGCGCAGCAGCATTCGATGCCGCTCATACCGGCGCTCGACGGCGAGCGCAACCCGCAATGGCGGGCCGTGCTGTACGAACTGCTCGACCGCGTCGAAGGCGCCGGGCTCGTCAACCCGCAGCTCGCGAAGCTGCTCGACCGGCTGCGCCTGATGGCGCCCGCCGAACTCGACGCGCAGGCCGACGCGATCCTCGCGCTGCGCTTCGCCGAAGTCGACCCGGCCACCGCGCCGTTCCTGATGGCCGCGCTGCAGGTCGTCTGGACGGATCTCGCAAGCTGCGTTGCGCCGGCCGACGTCCCGTATCTCGACCAGCCGGGGTTGTGCCCCGTGTGCGGCACGCACCCGGTCGCGAGCGTCGTGCGGGTCGGCGGGCAGTACCAGGGCTACCGTTTCCTGCAGTGCGGGCTGTGCACGACCGAGTGGCACATGGTGCGCACGAAGTGCTCGCACTGCGATTCGACGAAAGGCATCGCGTATCACGGGATCGAGGGCGGCAGCGAAGCCGTCAAGGCCGAATCGTGCGACGAGTGCAAGACCTATCGCAAGATCGGTTATCAGGACAAGGACTACGAGTTCGAGCCGCTGGCGGACGATCTCGCGAGCCTCACGCTCGACCTGCTGATGAACGAGGCCGGTTACCAGCGCAGTTCGCCGAACCCGCTGCTGTGGCCGGACGTCGCGCGGGAAGCGGATTGACGACATCGGCCGGGGCGGCGCGAGAGCGCCGGCGCCGGCCGACTGCGAAGCATGAGACTGGAGCCACCACGACGTGACCGAACCCGGTTTGAATGAACTGAATGCCGTGCTGGCGCGTGTGCCGTCGGTCGAGCGCGTGCTGTCGTCGGCGCCGCTGCAACCGCTGCTCGCCGACTACGGCCGCACGCGCGTGCTGAACGCCGTGCGCGCGGAGCTCGAACGCTGGCGTACCGCCGCGCAGCACGATCCGGCGGGGGCCGAACCACTCGACGAACCGCGCATCGCCGCGGCCGTCGCGCGCGCACTGGCCGCGCAGAGCGCGGGCGCGGTGCGCACCGTGTTCAACCTGACCGGCACCGTGCTGCACACGAACCTCGGGCGCGCGCTGTTGCCCGACGACGCGGTGCGCGCGGTGGTCGACGCGCTCACGCGCCCCGTCAACCTCGAATTCGACCTCGCCACGGGCCGCCGCGGCGATCGCGACGACCTGATCGACGATCTGCTGTGCGAACTGACGGGCGCGGAAGCCGCGACCGTCGTCAACAACAACGCGGCGGCCGTGCTGCTGGCGCTGTCGGCGCTGGCGACGAAGCGGGAAGTCGTCGTGTCGCGCGGCGAGCTGGTCGAGATCGGCGGCGCATTCCGCATCCCCGACATCATGAGCCGCGCCGGCGCCAGGCTGCGCGAAGTCGGCACGACCAACCGCACCCATCTGCGCGACTACGCGGAGGCAATCGGCCCGCGCACCGCGCTGCTGATGAAGGTGCATTGCAGCAACTACGCGATCAGCGGCTTCACGAAGGAGACGTCGCTCGCCGAACTCGCGCCGCTCGCGCGCGAGCACGGGCTGCCGGTCGCCGTCGATCTCGGCAGCGGCACGCTCGCCGACCTGACGCAATGGGGCCTGCCGCATGAGACGACCGTGCAGGAAACCGTGGCTGCCGGCGCAAACGTTGTCACGTTCAGCGGCGACAAGCTGCTTGGCGGGCCGCAGGCCGGCCTGATCGTCGGCGATCGCGCGCTGATCGCGAAGATCAAGAAACATCCGCTCAAGCGCGCGCTACGCGTCGGCAAGCTGACGCTCGCGGCGCTCGAACCCGTGCTGCGCCTCTACCAGTCCCCCGAGTTCCTGCGCGACCGGCTCACGACACTGCGCCTGCTGACGCGCCCGCACGGCGAGATCGCCGAGGCCGCCGAACGCGTGCGTCCGGCGCTGCAGGCCGCGCTCGGCGGCGGTTTCGACGTAGCGGTCGAGCCGATGTTCAGCCAGATCGGCAGCGGTGCGCTGCCGGTCGACCAGCTGCCGAGCGCCGGGCTCGTCGTGCGCACGGCGGACGGCAAGCGCGGCGGCCGCGCGCTCGCGCAGCTCGAGAAGCGGCTGCGCGAATGGCCGCGCCCGGTGATCGGCCGCGTGGCCGACAACGCGCTGCGGCTCGACCTGCGCTGCCTCGAAGCGGCCGACGAGGCGGCGTTCATCGCGCAATGCGTACCGCTCGCGGGGCCCGCTGCATGATCGTCGGTACCGCCGGACACATCGACCACGGCAAGACGACGCTGGTGCGCGCGCTGACGGGCGTCGATACCGACCGCCTGAAGGAAGAGAAGGCGCGCGGCATCTCGATCGAACTCGGTTATGCGTATACGCCGCTCGACAACGGCGACGTGCTCGGCCTGATCGACGTGCCGGGCCACGAGAAGCTGATTCACACGATGGCGGCCGGCGCGTGCGGGATCGACTTCGCGCTGCTCGTGATTGCCGCCGACGACGGCGTGATGCCGCAGACGCGCGAGCATCTCGCGATCCTGCAACTGCTCGGCGTCACGCATGGCGCTGTCGCGCTGACGAAGTGCGATCGCGTCGACGCCGCGCGCGTGGCCGAGGTGCGCGACGAGATCGCCGCGTGGCTGAACGATTCGACGCTGGCCGGCGTGCCGATCTTCGAAACGCGGGCGACGGCCGTGGACGATCCGGGTGTCGCCGCGTTGAAGCGTCACCTGGCCGACGCGGCGATCGCGTGGCGCGCCCGCCGCGACGACGGGCTGTTCCGGCTCGCGGTCGATCGTGTGTTTACGCTCACGGGGCAGGGCACCGTCGTGACGGGCACCGCGTTCGCGGGCCGCGTCGCGACCGGCGATACGCTCGCGATCGTGCGCACGGGCGGCGCGGCGCGCGTGCGCAGCATCCATGCGCAGAATCGGCCGGTCGAGTCCGGCCGCGCGGGCCAGCGTTGCGCACTGAACCTGGCCGGGGTCGACAAGGCCGATGTCGAGCGCGGAGATACCGTGGCCGATGCGAGGCTCGTCGCGACGTCGCCGCGTCTCGACGTCGAATTGACGCTGCTCGCGGATGCGGGGCTGACGCTCACGCACTGGGCACCGCTGCACGTGCATCTCGGCACGCTGCATCGCGTCGCGCATGTCGCGCTGCTCGACGGCGATACGCTTGCGGCCGGCCAGCGGATGCGCGTGCAACTGGTATTCGACGAGCCGGTGTTTGCGTTGCCGGGCGACCGGTTCATCGTCCGCAATCCGCAGGCGACGCGCACGGTCGGCGGCGGCCGCGTGCTCGACCCGTTCGGGCCGGCGCGCAAGCGTCGTACGCCCCAGCGCCGCGCGTGGCTCGACGCGCTGGCCGAATGGCTCGACGCAGGGCGTCTCGATGCGCTGCTCGCGCAGGCGCCGCTCGGCGTCCCGCGCGCGATGCTCACGCATCTGACGGGTTTTGCGCCGAACGCGCTGGTTTTGCCGGATGACGCGCTGGCAATCGGGCAGCGCGATGCCGCGTCGAATGACGGCGCGGTGATTGCGCATGCGCACTGGCGTGCGCTGCAGACGCGGGCGATCGATACGCTGCGCGCGTATCACGAGCGCATGCCCGACGAGCAGGGGCTCGACGCCGCGCGGCTGCGGCGGATGGCGGCGCCGCTCGCCGGCGATGCGCTGTGGCGCGCGCTCGTCGATGCGTTGGTGACCGGCGGCGAAGTGGCGCGAAGCGGGCCGTGGCTGCACTTGCCGTCGCATTCGGTGAGCCTCGAGCCGCGCGAGGAAGCGCTGGCGCAGCAACTGCTGCCGCTGATTCATGCGGGGCGCTTCGATCCGCCGTGGGTGCGCGACCTGGCCCGCGACACGGGGGCGGCCGAGGACGCGGTGCGTACCTTGCTGCGCAAGCTCGCACGGCGCGGCGACGTGCACCAGGTCGTGCGCGACCTGTTCTATCACGCGGACGTCATGCGCGAACTCGCGGAACTGGTTGCGCATCTCGCGCCGTCGCGCGACGGCGGGCTCGATGCCGCGACGTTCCGCGACGCAACGGGGCTGGGCCGCAAGCGTGCGATCCAGATTCTCGAGTTCTTCGACCGGGTTGGGTATACTCGCTTCCACCGCGATCTCCACTTCCTGCGGCCTGACAGCGGTTGGGCGGGTATTCAGGCGTAGGCGCTCGTTGTTCTTTGTTTTTTCCCACGACGGAAGGCATTCGTATCCGGTGGTACGGCTGGACTTCAAATCCAGTTGGGGGTGTCAGACACTCCCGGGTAGGTTCGACTCCTGCTGCCTTCCGCCACACGGCCCTTCCTGGCTATTCCGATCTCGTCCGTTGATGTCCTCTAGGTCGCTGATTTTAAAGCGGTTTGTGGGTAACGACGTGCTTGCGACTACCGTTTACGTCCCGCACAATTTCCTCACGAAGTATGGGTAGCGATGTGGGTTTGTGGGTATGGAGGGCAACATGGCGGGACGACAGTTGCATCGACTCAGCGCTCTGCGGGTCGCAAAAGAAGTAGCTCCGGGTCATTACGCGGATGGCGGCGGCCTCTACATGCAGATCGCGAACAGTGGTGCGCGTTCATGGGTGTTCCGGTTCAAACTGAACGGGCGCATGCGGGAGATGGGGCTTGGTCCGCTCTCGCGGGTCTCTTTGGGCGAGGCGCGCAAGCTGGCCGCCGGGTACCGTGACATGGTCAGGGACCTGATCGATCCCATCCTGGCGCGACGTGAGCAGCAGCGAAGGCAACTGCTCGACATATCGCCGGCCTCCAACGTGACGTTTCGTGAAGCAACTGAAGCGTTTACCCGTGCGCACGAATCTCAGTGGCGAAATCGCAAGCATGTCCAGCAGTGGGAGAACACGCTCAAGACTTACGCGTATCCGGTGATCGGTGACGTCCGGGTGCGTGACGTTGACACCGCGATGATCGTGCGAATCCTTCAGCCGATCTGGACGAAGAAGGCAGAGACTGCGCGCCGTGTGCGTGGCCGCATCAAGGCGATTCTCGACGCAGAGACGGTGCTGGGTCACCGTGTCGGCGGCAACCCGGCACGATATGTTGACCATTTGCAACTCGTGTTGCCGCGGTCGAAGAAACGCTCGCAGGTGAACCATCACCCTGCACTACCCTGGGAGGACTTGCCTGCGTTTATCCGCGAGCTTGAGCAACGTCCGCGGCGTGCTGCGCGTATGTTGCATCTGCTCATCCTCACGGCGACCCGCACGAACGAGGTACGTTTTGCGCGGCCCGAGGAGTTTGACCTCGCCGCCCGCACATGGTCAATTCCTGGTGATCGTACCAAGAGCGGCCGGCCGCTTCGCGTACCGCTTTGTGACCGTGCTGTCGAGATCGTGCGCAGTGCATTGCCCAAGGCAAAATACGGCTATCTGTTCCCGGGCTGCAAGGAAGGGCGTCCGTTGTCGAACATGGCGATGCTGACGCTTCTGAGACGTATGTCGCGACATGGAATCACCGTACACGGTTTCCGTTCGACGTTCCGCGACTGGGTTGCCGAATGTACGGACTATCCCGATTCGCTCGCAGAGGAAGCCTTGGCACACGTCATCGTATCGCAGACAGTGGCGGCCTACCGGCGTCGCGACCAGCTCGAGCGTCGGCGCCTGATGATGGCAGACTGGGGACTTTATTGCGGAAGCTCGTGTGAGAACGATGCGACGGTCAGAGAAGCTGTGTCGCAACCAGTTGCTGCCTAAACATCATTCGGAAATCCGCCAAAGCGTCACCGCTGTGGGTGCCGTTCGCGGTCGGTTGCGCTGGATGCGTTAGGACCAGTTTTCCACGTGATTGGGCCAGAACAAGGGGGATGCGGACATAATCTTGGACTACTTTGGAGGTAGTCCATGTATTCATACGAAGACCGCGTTCGGGCGAGCGACATGCCCTCGCCGATTCCGAAGTCGGTGACAGAGTAGGCGGAGAACGACAGGGGCAAGTCAGGATTGCGGGGTTACTCCGATAACACGAGCTTGTGGAGATATAATTCATCGATGTTTTCTGGCTCACAATCACGCGATGCCGACTTACCTTGAACTGCTGGCCCGTAAGCGGGCACTCGATGCTGAGATCGAAAAAGCTCGCGCCAAAGCCGCGGCCGAAGCGCTCGCATCCATGCGAGCGACAATTACGGAATTTGGTTTTACGCCGGAAGATCTCTTCGGCAAGGCAAAACGGAAGGACTCCGGCCGCGATCGCGCTTCGTCTTCCGGCCGAGCCAAGGCAGTGGACGTTGATCGAGCGACGCTTGATCTTTTTGCCGCGCCGGATGCGGAGAGCGCTACGTAGCGTTTGCAGCGCTGCCGAGCGAACTCATTACCTGGTCCGGCGGTCGTCGTTGGTGTCAATCGCAACGCACAGGAGCGAGTTGCCGTGGGCGGGAGCGTCAGGCGGTTCAAGTCGCAGCAGAAAGTCGAAGTACCGTCCGGTGAGTTTCCCGAGTTGTTCCTGTACTGCGCCGAGCCGGATCAGGCATTGGGCGTCCCAGTTCATGCCCACGACGAGCTCGCTCGTTTCGCAATTCCACTCGCTCAGTAGAATCGCAGCGGCGCGGGCGTTTTCTTCGGCGAATCGCTCGATGCGCTGCTCGATGTAGCGCACGTCGTCACGCATCAGCGTGCCGGAGATGCGCAGCGAGACGGCGTGTGCCACTACATCGTGCCTCAGATACACAGTCGCGATACCGCCTAGATGTCGGGACACCCGATCGAGCTGTTCGTCTTCCAGATCGTCCTGGACGGGCAGTGCACCCGACAAGACGTAGCGTGCTGGTTCTTCCATCGTATCCTCAGTTGATTCGGTTATCCTAGGCCTGCGGTTGGTGAT
Organism: Burkholderia sp. HAN2018; assembly: GCF_024704855.1. Lineage (NCBI taxonomy): Bacteria > Pseudomonadati > Pseudomonadota > Betaproteobacteria > Burkholderiales > Burkholderiaceae > Burkholderia > Burkholderia sp. HAN2018. The sequence goes on from NZ_QOBB01000115.1 coordinate 17,865, forward strand.
GGCATATTAAGTCGCGTGCGTCAGGTCGCCGGCTGCCGGAACCTTTCGAGAATCTGCGCTTGGCGTCGCAGGAAGGCTTCGAGTTGCAGGTGCTCGTAGGCGAGTTCCTCAAGCAGCTCGACGTGTTCGGCGAGGCCGACGGGAACAAACGACGGCTCTCCGTACCTCACACGTTTGAAGATGGCACCGGTTCGCGCCCATTTTTGGGAGAATTCTTCCAGTGTGTCTTCGACCGACTCCGCTTCGTCGTCGGTGAGCGCGCCGCGAATGCGGGTCATGAAGGAGTGCGTGACGGCGTCGGTGGCGAAATAGACGTCGGCGGGGTTCGCGATGCTCTCGGCAAACTGCTGGGCATGGTGGTGCCGGAAGTTGTCGAGAACGGACAAGGTGCCGCAGATTTCATAGGTGAAAGGCATAGTACCTTCGGAATGAGGGACTACCGTCTTTGGGACTCGCCGCATATCCCCGCTACCATCGACAGTCGGTTGATCACATTCATTAGGCTAGGTTCCAACTGGACATATGTCAACGAAAAATTCCCAAACGGACATATTTTCCGTTCGCCTGAAATTGGAGCGGAAACGACTCGGCATGAACCAAACTGAGTTCGCTGCCGCGGGCGGCGTTCTCCAGCACGCCCAAGTCAACTACGAAAAAGGGGCCAGATTTCCGGATGCCAGTTACCTGGCGGGAATCGCCGAGGTCGGTGTGGACGTCCAATATGTACTTACTGGCCGGGTATCTGATTCCGCAACGCTCGCTCTTACTGTCGACGAGGAAAGACTCCTGGCCAGCTTTCGTGAATTGAAGACGCGAGAGAAGCGGGGTGTGTTAGCCCTGGTGGGCGCCATCACCGGAACGCCATCCGATGACCAAGAGAATGGTGTCGCAGAGACGTAATGTCGATTTCGATGGCGTTGTTGGAGCACCCTCGAACACGCGGTGGTCGGCGATTGACTGACCAATTTCCGGCCGGCGATGGACGGGTAGTGATGAGGTTGCACGGCTCATTCTCAAGCATGACCGCGCGCTGATGGCCGAACTTGAATATGTGTCATCGGAATGCCCGTTGCATCGAGGTGGTCCTCGCTCTGTGCGAACGCACCCCTTCGAGACTATCGTTTCATACCGCTACATCGCCGACGCGCCACTAATTGCGTGCACGGCGCCCAAAACCGGCGCAAGCCTATCCTGCAGTCACTCATTTTTCATCTTGTTTTCTCGGCCGATCGTGACTTCCGTATGCGCTATGTGCAAGCCATGCGCATTCTGAAATCGCGTCCGTGTAATTGCCGTGTGCGGCGCGTTTGATGCAGCGGTGTGAAGAAGTGAGCCCCGCATACACGATCGCATGATCCCGAGCGCATCACGTGTAAACGGGTGGAGAATGCCGGAAAGCATGTCTTGAGTGATTGGTGCGTCCGAAGCACCGCGTCGCGTCGTGCCGGTGGTACTCGAGTTTGGTCCGCAGTGGCGCGACGGTGAATGTCTGCGTAACGCAGGTGCGCGCGTGTAGCGCTGGCGTTGAAAGGGCCGGGTAGAAGAGGTGAATGCCGAGTGCGCGCCGGTGGCATCGAATGCGTTGTGGATTGCTATTCAGCGCGAATCGACGGGCAGCAGTGTTCACTGCAATTCGTGTCCATACGCGCGCGAATGATAAGTCAGATGAGGCGTCTGACGAGAGCAAAAATATTTCTTGTTCCGTCATATTCCTATGTATTCCTCTGCATTCAGTTTGCGTCGAGAACGACATAGAACGAGGGTTGACGGAGCGTAAACGCATGCTCAAGATGCAGTGAAGGGTGTGCGTCGGAGGTCGTCATGTCGGTTGCCAGAAGATTCACTCGAGGGCAGTGGGAAGCGTTCGGTCGCAGGCTGGATGCGCTGCCGGAAAAACCGAAAGACGCGCAACCTATCAAGGTGGGGGACGGTGTCAAATCTATACAGCCACAGATCGTGGCGGCGCGGGAGAAGGGATATACGTTGTATGAACTGATAGAGCAGGCCGCGCAAGACGGCATCGACGTGAATCTCAATTCGCTGAGATATGCGATGCGCCGTGCGGACGGAAAAGGAAGGGTTCGGCGAGGCAATCGAGACACGGCACGAGAGCAGGCGACAGCGCCTGCTCGAGGCAGGAAGTCAGCGCGGGCCAATGTGTCACGCGATAACCCGCCGCGCACGGGATTGCAGCAGAAAGAGAACACGGGGACAACCAGGCCGGGGCAACAGGTACAGGGCTGTCTTGGATTTCCGATCAGCCCGGACACCGAGAACTTGTAGAGGTCTCACATGGCAAGGCAAAATCCCCCCATCTATTTGGTTGGTGGTAGCAAGGGTGGTGTCGGCAAGAGTTTTGTGACGCTGGCGCTGGTCGACTATCTGCAACGCGCGGACATCAACGTCGTGCTGGTGGAGACGGACACGTCCAATCCTGATGTCATGAAAGCGGTCCATGCCGAAATCGAGTGCGCGTCATGTAATTTGGACGACGTCAGCGGATGGATCGACTTTGTTAACTTCTGCGATACGCACCGGGATGCGATCGTTGTCGTCAACACGGCAGCCCGGAGTCAGGCGGGTGTCCAGCAGTACGGTGGAACACTCGCTAGCGCGCTCGATGAGCTCGCCCGGCGTCTGGTCGTGTTGTGGGTCATCAACCGGCAACGCGATAGTCTCGAATTGCTGCTCAAGTTCGGCGCGACGTTCCCGAACGCAATCACGCATGTTGTGCGCAACGGCTACTTTGGTTCGCCAGATAAATTCACCCTTTATCGGGACTCGCAATTGCGCAACGCCGTTGAAGCACAAGGCCAATCGTTGGATTTTCCCGATCTTGCGGATCGCGTCGCGGACGAGTTGCGTAGCCAGCGTCTGTCGGTCGGGAGGGCGGCGCAAACGATGCATATCGGTGAGCGGGCGGAACTGCTGCGCTGGCGTGCGATATACGGCACGATGTTCGCCAAGCTGACAGCTCATGCGCAATTGGCGCGGTGAGGTTGTCCGGTGCGCTCACGCGTCTGTTACTCGAGGTCGGAACGTCCCGGTCGAGGAGGATATTCGGGAGCCACGCAGACTTTGCAAACTGCCGTTTGGCAGCAGTGATATGACTTATATGACGGACCCAAGCAGATCGTGTCAGGGCAAAATGAATAGTTATCCTGATGGGATTGATTTGAGTAGGGCGACGCGATGCCGCCCTACGGCACTTACACCTTCATTTGGCGCATGGCGTCGGCCAGCATCCACAGGGCGCGATTGAGCTTTACGTTTTGGTCGATTCCGGTGATGGGGCGTGTGGACATTGCACGCCCGGTGCGCGAGCGGCCATGCAGCCCGCCTTTCGTGAGGTTCTCCTGCACGCGGTTAAACACCGTCCAGAGGTCGTCACGACGATCCTCGAAACGGCGGGGAGCGAGCAACTGACTTTCGGTGATCGGGGCAGGAATCTCGGCATCGGTTGGATCGTAGCGCAGCGCAAGCGCGGAGCGAGCGAACGCCTGCTGTTCGTCACGGTTCAGCGAAACGTCGCGCATGCCTTCCTTTTGTTCGCGAATCAGCTCGAAACCGTCGAGCACGTCGAACGCACCATTGATGACGTTCTGAATGATGTTTCCTTTGTGCGGCACGCGAATATCGGCGACGTTGTCGCCCGCAACCATGCCATTCTGGCAGACAAAGCGCAGCAAGCCGGCGAGCATCTGATAGCTACTCGTGCCGTCATGCGAGTTCAGCAACACGATTTCGTTGGCTTCGTCGCCGTTGATCTGCTCGGCGTGGCGAAGGCGAAGCATGTGCTTCGTGTAGTCGCGCTTGCCCTGATCGCGCACGCGCGTTTGGCAGATCATGAATGGCTGGAATCCTTCATTACGCAGGCCTCGCAATACGTCGATGGTCGGAATGTAGGTGTAGCGCTCCGAGCGACTTTCGTGCTTGCCGTCGCCGAAGATGGACGGTGCAACGCGGCGAATCTGGTCGTCTGAGAGGGGTGAGTCGGCCCGAAGCATCGGGGAACTGTAATGGAAAGAAGAAGCGAGTTGCATGGCAATCTCCACAGCAAAAAGGGTTGAGCGGCGGGCTGTGGGATGACCTTGCCGCTTACGCGGAAAAACTCTCCCGGTGGAACTCGGGGTTGGCTTTTGCTTTTGCCTGACACCCTGTTTCCTGCCCGTGCGATCCAAGGAGCCGAGCGCTGGACGGTGTCAAGGAAGGGGGCGAGGGATGGTGCGGGCAACCCGGTCCCTCGCCCCTTGATGCCGTCCAGGGCTTGGCTACGGTCGCGGGACAGGGCAGGAAATAGGGTGCCAGGCGCAGGCCAAGGCAGGAGTTTCACGGGAAGAATGACGAAGCCCCGGTTATTCACAGTCTCTGGGGGCAACGCTGTGAACAACTTTCGCGGCCGGAGCGTAAGTGATTGAGGTGTCTTGGATCTCGGGGCGAACGGTGCAGTAAGCGTGAATCGGGTCAGGATTCGGGAATTCGATCGCCCAAGTTCACTTTCGCTCGGAATCACATAGGCATCGGAAGTTAGCCGCCCCGTATACTGGGGCCGACGTAAGGACATGGAGGTGGGTATGGGGCTTCAGTGGATCGAGTATCTGAAGCAGAGCGGCTGGATGGATCTGCTAAAAGTTGGCGGCGTCGCCGGCGTTGTGAGCTCGGTCGTCACGCTGGGTTGGAATGAATTGCGGGAGGCCAGGGTCAGCAGGCGCAAAGCACGGCATGTCGCGTTGACGGTCGCGCTGTCGTTGGAAAGCTATGCGCGGGAAGCCCGATCGATGATGCATCGCGCTGACTGGGCCACGGAGGAGGCCGGTCGCTTGCAGATGTATGAGCCGCTCCGTTGCGTTACCTCCGTTCGTATTCCCGGAGCCGATCGATTGGAAATGGTTGAGACACAACGTTGCCTCTCAGCTCCGCGAGTTTCCGGCCACGCTGCATTCGACCCGTCAGTCCTTGTCTGCGGAGTGGGAATACGGCGATCCGATCGACTGGTGCGCGGAAGTGGAATTCGAATGTGCGAAGGCTGCAGTGAGGGCGTTGGAGCTATCTCACTTGACGCGCACGAGGCATGACGTTGCGCCATGGAAGCCCATCGTGCCGGATGCCGATCTGAAAAGCGAACCCATGCAGTTCATTGCGGAGCAGAGCACGAAGCGTGAGGCGTTTCGGGAGAAGCAACGGCAGGCAGCAGCCAACGTGACTGTCGGAGAGCCCATTCCTGACGAGCAGTGATGTTCGCGCCAAACTGGAGCAGCCCCCTGAAACGCCGGACACAGTCACCCACTTACAATAACGGGTAGGCATAAGACTGTGTTTTTGACTAACACCAGGCAGGAAGTGATGGAAGTGTTGACGGGCCCGGAGCGCCGGCGGCGCTGGACGGCGGAGCAGAA
>NZ_QOBB01000116.1:0-22196 GCF_024704855.1 Burkholderia sp. HAN2018
GACACCGGCCCGCTGCCGGCCAGCGTGGCCCGGTCGGCGCCGACGGCCGCCGCACGCGCGTCGAGCAGCGCCGCATCGCCGAGCACGGTGAAATGCGCGTCGGGCCAGCGCTGCGCGGCATCACGCAGCGCCTGCACGGTCAGTTCCGGGCCGACCCCCGCGGGTTCGCCGGTCGTGATCGCGATCTGCAGCGCGGGCGTGGTCATCGGAAGCTCGCTCAGTTCGCCGGGCCGACGCCGCCGATCTTGTACTGCACGTACGACGAATCGCGCAGCTCGCGCAGCCAGTCGGCGTACGCCTGCTCGGCCTTGCGCTGGCCGATCGCCTGACGCGCGATATCCATCTGCTGCTGCACCGAACCTTCCGCTTCGCGGCGGCCCAGCACCTGGATCAGGTGATAGCCGTACTCGGTACGGATCGGCTGGCTGATCTGGCCGTCCTGCAGGTTGTTCATCACGCGCTCGAATTCCGGCACGGTCTCGCCCGGGCTGATCCAGCCGAGATCGCCGCCCTGCGACGCCGAACCGTCCTGCGAATACGTGCGCGCGAACTTCGCGAAATCGCCGCCGGCCTCGACCTGGTTGCGGATGTCGGCCAGTTGCTGGCGCGCCTGGCCTTCGGACTTGCCTTCGCCCACGCGCAACAGGATGTGGCGCACGTGCGTCTGGACGATCTTCGGTGCCGCGGCCGACGCGCCCTGGCTCTGGCGACGATCGACGAGACGCACGATCTCGAAGCCGTCCGGCACGCGGATCAGCGTCGGGTTGACCTGGCCCGGGCGCAGCTTCGATGCGGCGTCGACGACGTCGGCCGGCAGCGCGCTCGGCGACTTGAAGCCGAGGTCACCGCCCTTCTTCGCGTCGTTCGCTTCCGAATTGTTCTTCGCGAGCTTCTCGAAATCGGCACCCGACTTCGCCTGCTGCAGCAACGCGTCAGCCTTCTTCTGCGCGGCTTCGATGTCGGCCTGCGGCGCGTTGGTCGGTGCCTTGATGAAGATGTGCTGGAAGCGCAGGTCCTGCTGCTGCGACGCGTTCGGCCCGCGCTGGCTCGCGATGTAGTTCGCGACCTCGGCGTCCGACACGGTGATCTTGCCGTCGACCTCGCGCTCGCGCAGCTTCGACAGCATCAGTTCGGTGCGCGCATCGCTCGTGAAGATGCTCCAGGGCACGCCTTGCGCCTCGAGACGCGCACGGTACTGGTCGAGCGTCATGCCGTTCGCCTGCGCGAGGCGCTGCAGCGTGGACTGTACCGTCGCGTCGTCGATGCGGATCCCGTCGTCCTTGGCCTTCTGCACCTGGATACGCTCGAGCACCATCTGGTTCAGCACCTGCGCGCGCAACTGGTCGGTCGGCGGCACGGGGGCGTTCTGCTGCTGCAGCCGGCGCGCGATCAGGCCGGCCCGCTGGTCGAGTTCGCGGCCGGTGATCACGTCGTTGTTGACGACCGCGACGACTTCGTCGGCGAGCTGCGCACCTTGCGAACCGAGCGCCTGCGCCGCGGCCGGCGCAGAGGCGAGCAGCGCGGCCGCCGCAGCGAGGCTGGACACGACTGCCGCGAAACGAAGGGTTTTCTTCATTGCCACTGGAACTCCATTGAAATCGTGCTGACCGGTGCAGACAAGCCGGCGTTACTCGTAGTTGCTGAAGCGGGACATCGGCGGCGGCGGCGGCGGCAGCGGCGTGTAGCCCGGCACCCCGGCGCGGAACGCGGACACGAGGCCGTTGTCGACGGTCGACAGGCCCTTGAGCGTGAGCTGCATCATGAAGCGCGTCGACGAATTCTGCTGTCCGGACGAATTGATACCGTTCGCCGCCCGCTGCACCCCGACCCCGAGCGCCCAGCAATCCGCGTCGTATTGTAAGCCGACCAGACCGTCGACCACGCGATCGCCGGCGAGATCGTAGTTGAAGCGGCCGATCGCATACAGGCGGCGCGTGAGCGGCCATTGCGCGGACACCAGGAACTGGTTGATCGGCTGGTTGTCGAGCGTGGTGTTCGCACGCGTATAGCGGTAGCCGACGTTGATCACGCGGCGCTCGCCCGGGCTGTAGCCGAAACCGACGCTCGACTTCACGAGCTGGTTGTTGTTCTGGTTGTACTGGAACGCCGTCTCGGACATGAAACCCGAACCGAGCTTCAGCGCGGCCCCGACGATCAGGTCCGAGTGGCGCGCCAGCACCGCACTCTGCCCGGCATTCAGCGTGACGCGCTGATCGGCGAAGTAGTACTGCTGCGCGATCACGAAACGCGCACGCTCGTCGCCGGTGCGCGGATCGATGAAGCGCGACGTCAGGCCGGCCGTGATGCGGTTCGCATCGGCGATCCGGTCGTTGCCGACGAACGTGTTCGGCTGGTAGATCTCCGCGAGGCCGAAGTCCGATTCCGCGGTGTCGAACAGCGGCGCGTTCGACTGGTCGCGATACGGCGTGTACACGTAGTACAGGCGCGGCTCGAGGGTCTGGATGAAATCCTGGCCGAACAGGCGCACCGAGCGGTCGAAGATCAGGCCCGAATCGAAGCTCACGGTCGGGATCGACTCGGTGAAGCGCTTCGGGCTGTTCGGCGTTTTCGACGACAGGTAGTTCAGGTCGTACGACGCGAAGTGGTACTGGACCTTCGGCACGACGAAGTAGCCGGGGCCGTACACGCCGTACGCGATGTACGGGTTGAAGACGATCCGGTCGCCTTCGGTCGCGTCGGCCGTCGTGATGCGGAACCGCGAATAGTCGGCTTCCGCGCCGAAGTCGAAGCCGCCGACGTTGTACTTCGTGTACTTCACGTTCAACTGCGGCTCGCGGCTGTACGGCGCGATCGACGGCGGCAGCGTCTGCCAGTGCTGGTAGCGCGCGAGCACCGACCACGGGCCGTTGTTGTACGTGAGGCCCGCTTCCTGCTGGTACAGCGTCTGCGTCCCGTTGATGAACTGGTTCGACGAACCCAGTTGCTCGGGATACAGATTGTCCGAGACCTTGTTGTAGTAGACGTAGCCGCCGAAACCGCCGCCGAAGTTCTGCTGGTGCTGCCAGTAGATCGCGTAGCGGTTGCGGTGCTCGAGCCGATCATCCGGCAGGTAATTGGCCGTGAATGTGCCCGAATACGACGGCGACAGGTAGCGGAACGTCGCCTCGGTCATCACGCCGCGCCGCGAGATGATGCGCGGCGTGAGCGTCAGGTCGCGGTTCGGCGCGATGTTGAAGTAGTAAGGCAGCGTCAGCTCGAAGCCGTTACTCGAGTTCACCGAGAACGTCGGCGGCAGCAGGCCGCTGCGCCGCTCGCCCGACAGCGGGAACGTCATCCACGGGCTCGCGAAGATCGGCACGCCCTGGAAGAACAGCACGCCGTTGCGCGCGGTGCCTTCGTCGGCGCCCGTATCGAAGTCGAAGCGGCTGCCCTTGATGTACCACGCGGGGTTCGTCGAGCACTGGCACGCGGTATAGGTACCGTTGACGAACACCGAGCGCTCGTTGTCGACCATGTCGACACGCTCCGCGCTGCCCGAGCCGCCCGTCACGTTGAAGTGATACTTCGGCGCCGTCATGAAGCCCTGGTTCGCCTCGATCTTCAGGTGCGCCTCGGGGCCCGCGAACGACGTGCCGGAATTGATCACCCTGACCTGGCCGTACGCATCGGCCATGTCCGTATCCTGATCGTAGTGGATCGCGTCGGCCTTCACGACGGCGTCACCGCGCCGCAGCTCGGCCGAACCCTTCGCGGCGAGATCCTGCTCGGCGGTGCCGCTCGTGTGGTCGGCGATCACGAAGGCGGCCGGCTTCGCGCCCTCCTTCAGCGGGCGATCCTCGAGCTGGGGCGCGAGACGCAGATCCCACGGCGAGTCGAGCGGCTGCGGCTGCGCGGCCGCGCCCGACAGCTGCGCGTACGACACGGCCGGCACGAGGCCGGGCACGGCCAGGAGCGCGAGCGCGAGCCGCCGTTTGCGCGGCACCCCGTCACCGGGGAAAACATTCGGGAATAGCGGTTTGGGCGGCATCTATCGTTTGGCGAATCGCCCCTTGTCAGCCGCGCCGTCGCGGCACATTCGCGCACGGCGGGCCGCGCCGTCGCACCGCGACTGCGGCTGAGCGCAAACCGGGGGGGCGATCGGATGGCGGCGCGACAGGCGGCGGGCCTGCACGGCGGAAAGCTGACGCGGGGTGCGTCAAAAAAGTCGTGGGGTATTATATGGCAAGACGTTCCCCCCTCCTCCGAGTTTCATGACGCCCCCATCCGCCGCATCCCAGCCCGACGCCCGCCTCGAAGCGCTCACCGCGTGGCTGCACCCGCTCGCCGAGCGCTACGCGCTCGACCTGTCGACCCTCGCACCCGCATCGTCGGACGCCAGTTTCCGCCGCTATTTCCGGATTGCGTCGGCCACGAGCGCCGGCGGCACGCTGATCGCCGTCGACGCGCCGCCGCCCGAGAAGTGCCGCGAGTTCGTCCAGGTCGCGCAGCTGCTCGCCGCGGCCGGCGACCACGTGCCGGACGTGCTGGCCCACGATTTCGACGCGGGTTTCATGCTCGTGACCGATCTCGGCCGCACGCCGTACATCTCGGTGCTCGATCCGGCCGACCCGGCCGCCGCGAAACCGCTGATGCGCGAAGCACTCGATGCGCTGATCCGCTTCCAGCTCACGTCGAAACCCGACGTGCTGCCGCCGTTCGACGAGGCGTTCCTGCGCCGCGAGATGGAGCTGATGCCCGAATGGTTCGTCGGCCGCCACCTCGGCAAGCCCGTCACCGACGCGATGCGTGGCACGCTCGACCGCACCTTCGCGCTGCTGGTCGCGAGCGCCCACGCGCAGCCGCAGGGTTTCATGCTGCGCGACTTCATGCCGCGCAACCTGATGGTGTGCGAGCCGAACCCGGGCATCCTCGACTTCCAGGACGCCGTCTACGGGCCGCTGACGTACGACGTCGTGTCGCTGCTGCGCGACGCCTTCATCAGCTGGGACGAGGAGTTCGAGCTCGACTGCTTCGCGTACTACTGGGAAAGGGCGAAAAAGGCCGGCCTGCCGGTCGATCCCGATTTCGGCGAGTTCTACCGCCAGCTCGAATGGATGGGGCTGCAGCGCCACATCAAGGTGCTCGGCCTGTTCGCGCGCATCAATTACCGCGACGGCAAGCCCCATTACCTGAACGACCTGCCGCGCTTCATCGCGTATGCGCGCAAGGTCGCGCTGCGCTACCGCCCGCTCGTGCCGTTCGCGAAGCTGCTCGACGAGCTCGAGGGCAACGCGCCGGCCGACGTGGGCTATACGTTCTGATCGTTCCGACTCTCCTGACACCCGGCCGAACATGAGCAACACCCTGACGACGGCGATGATCTTCGCCGCCGGGCGCGGCGAACGGATGCGCCCGCTCACCGACACCCGCCCGAAGCCGCTCCTCGAAGCGGGCGGCAAGCCGCTGATCGCGTGGCAGATCGAAGCGCTCGCACGCGCGGGTATCGAGACGATCGTGATCAACCACGCGTGGCTCGGCGAACAGATCGAGGCCGCGCTCGGCGACGGGTCGCGCTGGGGCGTACGGCTCGCGTACTCGGCCGAAGGCGAGGCACTGGAAACCGCGGGCGGCATCGCGCAGGCGTTGCCGCTGCTCGAGCGCGACGGACAACCGGCCGTGTTCGCGGCGGTCAGCGGCGACGTGTACTGCGCCTTCGACTACCGGACGCTCGCGCCGCGCGCTGCCCGGATGGCCGCGCTCGACGCGCCGGCGATGCACCTCGTGATGGTGCCGAACCCGCCGTTCCACCCGGCCGGCGACTTCGCGCTCGGCGACGACGGCCGCCTGGCGCTCGACGGCGCCGCGCGCTTCACGTTCGGCAACATCGGCCTGTACGACACGCGGATGTTCCGCGATCTCGCGCCCGGCACGCGACGCGCGCTGACGCCGTACTATCGCGCGGCGATCGAAGCCGGCCGCGCGAGCGGCGAACTGTACGAAGGTATTTGGGAGAACGTCGGCACGCCCGCGCAGCTCGGCGAGCTCGACGCGCGGCTGCGCGCCGCGGGCTGATCGTTTCGCGGCTGGGTGGCTGAGCGGCTGATCGGCTGAGCGGCTGAGCGGCTGAGCGGCTGAGCGGCTGAGCGGCGGTTCGGCGGTTCGGCGGTTCGGCGGTTCGGCGGTTCGGCGGTTCGGCGGTTCGGCGGTTCGGCGGTTCGGCGGTTCGGCGGTTCGGCGGTTCGGCGGTTCGGCGGTTCGGCGGTTCGGCGGTTCGGCGGTCGATACCCCGACTCGTCAACGACCGCGCGACCGACCGGCGCCGGACCAAGCTCCAGGATCCGATGTCGCCGACGCTCCGCCGAGTCACCCGGCCCTGACAGCACCACACCGCCCGTTCCTGCCGCGCACCGCGCAATGCCCGCGCCTACGCGGCCTCGGCCTCTTCCCCGCCCGCCGCCGCGCGCTGCTGCTGCAGCGCCCACATCTGCGCATACAACCCGTCGGCGCGCACGAGTTCGTCGTGCGTGCCTCGCTCGACGATCCGCCCGTGATCCATCACGAGGATCTGCTGCGCGTGCACGACCGTCGACAGCCGGTGCGCGATCACGAGCGTCGTGCGATGCCGCGCGATCTGGTCGAGCTCGTGCTGGATCGCCCGCTCCGAGCGCGAATCGAGCGCCGAAGTCGCCTCGTCGAACAGCAGCACCGGCGGATCCTTCAACAGCGTGCGCGCGATCGCGACGCGCTGCTTCTCGCCGCCAGACAACTTCAGCCCGCGCTCGCCGACCGGCGTGTCATAACCCTTCGGCAAGCTTTCGATGAAATCGTGGATGTGCGCGGCGCGCGCGGCCGCGATCACCTCGTCGCGGGTCGCGCTCGGCCGGCCGTACGCGATGTTGTAGTAGATCGAGTCGTTGAACAGCACGGTGTCCTGCGGCACGATCCCGATCGACGCACGCAGCGAATCCTGCGTGACGTCGCGGATATCCTGGCCGTCGATCCGGATCGCGCCGCCCGCCTGCCGGTCGAGATCGTAGAAACGAAACAGCAGCCGCGACAGCGTCGACTTCCCGGAGCCGCTGTGGCCGACCACCGCGGTCGTCGTGCCCGCGTCGATCGTGAAGGACACGTCGTGCAGGATCGGCCGCGACGCCTCGTACGCGAAATTCACGTGCTCGAAGCGCACCTGCGCGCCGGCGACCGCGAGCGGCCGCGCATCGGGCAGGTCGGCCACTTCCTTCGCGGCCGACAGCAGCCCGAACATCCGGTCCATGTCGGTGAGGCTCTGCTTCAGCTCGCGATAGACGACGCCGAGAAAGTTCAGCGGAATGTACAGCTGCAGCATGAACGTGTTGATCAGCACGAGATCGCCGAGCGTCAGCTTGCCCGCGAGCACGCCCTGCGTCGCGCGCCACAGGATGAACACGAGCCCCGTGCCGATGATCGCCTGCTGGCCGAAGTTCAGCACCGACAGTGAATTCTGCGAGCGGATCGCGGCTTTCCGGTAGCGCTTGAGATTCTCGTCGTAGCGCTGCGCCTCCCACTCCTCGTTGCCGAAATACTTGACCGTCTCGTAGTTGATCAGCGAATCGATCGCCCGTGAGTTCGCGCGCGAATCGAGTTCGTTCATCGTGCGGCGGAAATGCGTACGCCAGTTGGTGACCTTCACCGTGAACACGATGTACGTGACCAGCGCCGCGAACGTCACGTACGCGTAATAGGCCTCGTACTTGACCACGAAGAAGCCGAGCACGAGCCCGACCTCGACGAGCGTCGGCAGGATGCTGTACAGCGAATACGAGATCAGTTGCTGGATGCCGCGCGTGCCGCGCTCGATGTCGCGCGACATGCCGCCCGTCTGGCGTTCGAGATGGAACCGCAGCGACAGCCCGTGTAGATGCCGGAACACCTGCAGCGCGAGCTGGCGCACCGCGCTCTCGGTGACCTTCGAGAACAGGATCTCGCGCAGCTCGGTGAACAGCGACGTCGACAGCCGCACGAGCGCATACGCGACGACCAGCAACCCGACGCCGCCCGCGAGCACGATGCCGGCCGACTGTTCGGCGCGGCCGAGTGCGGTGATCTGCTGGACGTAGGACAGGTGGTCGACGATGCGCTTCATCACGACCGGCACGCCGAGGTTCGCGACCTTCGCGCCGATCAGGCAGCCGAGCGCGAGCGCGACGCGCCATTTGTAGGTGGTCAGGTACGGCAGCAGCGACCGGATGGTCTGCCAGTCGTTGCGGGGCCCGGTCGAAGCCGGCGCGGGCTCGCCGGAAGCAGGAAATCGGCGCATGAGGGGAAGGATCGGCGGCGGTGCCGGGCGCGTGATCGGCGGCCGGCTCGCTCACTTTCTCGTACAATTTGCGAACGTTGTATTGTCGCAGAAGCCGCTTCGCGCCGCTGCCGGCGCCCTCGCCGGCCGGCCTGCGCGCGGCGGCATGTTTCTTACAGGATGAAAGCCCCGCCATGACCGATTCGACCCTCGAACTCCCGCAAAAACAGCCCGCGCTGCGCGTCGTCCCGCAACCGCACGACGCGAACGTCCACGGCGACGTGTTCGGCGGCTGGATCATGTCGCAGGTCGACATCGCCGGCTCGATCCCCGCGAGCCAGCGCGCGAACGGTCGCGTCGCGACGGTCGCGGTCAACTCGTTCGTGTTCAAGCAGCCGGTGTTCGTCGGCGATCTGCTGAGCTTCTACGCGACCATCATGCGCACCGGCAACACGTCGATCACGGTCGACGTCGAGGTGTACGCGCAGCGCATGCGCCTGATGGGTGAAATCGTGAAGGTCACCGAAGCGACGCTCACCTACGTCGCGACCGGCCCCGACCGCAAGCCGCGGCAACTGCCGCCGCTCTGACGGACGAGCGCCGAACGGCGCTCCCCCTCCACCCGGCTGCGGCCACCTCAGTGCGTGGCCGTCAGCCCGAACTCCCGCATCGCGGGCAGGAAATCGTGGTTCAGCTTCGGCTTGCGCGACAGCTTCACCAGCACGTAGCGCTGGAACGGCGCAAGCCGCTGCCACTGCGCAAGCCCGGGCGCCGTCAGTCCGGCCAGCGCGCTCTGCTGCACGAGCGACTCCGGCACGATGTCGGTGGCGCGCCAGGCCGGCTGCTCGTCCGGCTGGAACCACGAGGGCTCCAGATCCGCGTGCGTACGCAGCATTTCGAACAGCGCGTGATCGAAGTTGGGCTCGATCGCGGTGTCGTCGTCGGCCGGAAAGCGTGCGAGCAGCTTGCGGTCCTCGAGCGGCAGCAGTTGCCACTGCTCCAGCGAAATCCGCAGACCGAAACGGTCGAGATTGAAACGCACGATCATCGGGATGTACGTGAAGTTTTCCGACGATTCGTGTTCGAAGGCGAATAGCAGTGGAGCGTCGCTGAGTCCCATGATCGTTACCTGATGTGGCGGATGCCGGCGCGGCCGGCTTGCCTGGGGTATTTTAGAACCTCTGCGTGCGGGCGGCGGATACGAATGCCGCCGCCCGCGCGCCGAATCAACGGGAGTGCTCGTGAATCCGACCGAATCCGGTGAAATGCGCGACGAACCGCGCGGCGCGATCGAACTGTCCGTACGCCGCACGCGCGGCGGCGCCGTCGAAACCGCGCACGACTACGTGGGCCAGGAATGGCCCGTCGCCCTCGTCTTCAACGGCATCTCGCACGCGGTGATGATGTGTACGCCGTGCGACCTCGAAGCGTTCGCGGTCGGTTTCGCGATCTCGGAAGGGATCGTCGCACGCGGCAGCGACATCAAGGACATCGAGGTGATCCTGCACGCCGACGCCCCGCTGCCGCATGCGGAAGTCCACCTGGAGGTCGTCCAGCAGGCGTTCGCCGCGCTGAAGGACCGGCGCCGCGCGCTCGCGGGGCGCACCGGCTGCGGCGTATGCGGGATCGAAAGCATCGACCTGCTCGACCTCGCGCCCGAACGCGTGCCCGATACGGGCTTTCTCGCGCGCCTCGCCCCCGACGCGCTCACGCGCGCGGCGCAGGCGCTGCCGGCGCATCAGGCGCTCACGCGGCTCACGGGCGGCCTGCACGCGGCCGCGTGGTGCGACGCAACAGGCGCGATCCGGATGGCGTTCGAGGACGTCGGCCGCCACAACGCGCTCGACAAGCTGATCGGCTCGCTCGTGCTGTCGCGCGCCGACCCGACCGACGGCTTCGTGTTCCTGTCGAGCCGCGCGAGCTACGAGCTCGTGCGCAAGGCCGCACGGGTCGGCATCCCGATGGTGGCGACGATCTCCGCGCCGTCGTCGCTCGCGATCGAAATCGCGAAAGCAGCCGACCTGCGGCTCGTCAGCTTCTGCCGCGAAACCGGCCACGTCGACTACGGCACGGCCTGATCGCGTTCGCGGCGGCGCGCCGGCGAGCCATCGCCGGCGCGGCCTGCTCCGTCAGTCGAACTGACGGAAATCCGGCTTGCGCTTCTCGAAGAACGCCGTCATCGCCTCGCGCGCTTCGGGCGCGCGCAGCATCGCGGCGAAGTGGCCCGCCTCCTCGGCCATCCGCGCGGACGTCGCCACACCGCCCGTATCCTTCAGCAGCGCCTTCGTCACGCGCAGCGACGCCGCCGGCAGCGCCGCGAGCTTCGCCGCCTGCTTCGCCGCGAACGCGTCGAGCTCGGCCGCCGGCAGCACGCGGTTGACGATGCCGATCCGGTGCGCTTCCAGCGCGTCGAACGCCTCGCCGAGCAGCAGCTTCTCGGCGGCGACCTGATGGCCGGCCAGACGCGGCAGCAGCACGCTCGACGCGGCTTCCGGGCACAGGCCGAGCTGCGCGAACGGCAGCGAGAACGTCGCGGTGTCGGCTGCGTACACCAGATCGCAGTGCAGCAGCATCGTCACGCCGACGCCGATCGCGAGGCCCGGCACGGCGGCCACGATCGGCTTGCTCGCGGTGCTGATCCGCGCAAGGAACTGGAACACCGGAGCGGTGTCGTCCTTCGGCGGCGCCTTCATGAAATCCTCGAGATCGTTCCCCGCGGTGAAATTGCCGTCGCTGCCGCGCAGCAGGATCACGCGGATCGCCTTGTCTTCCTGCGCGTCGGCGAGCGCATCGGCCATCGTCTGGTACATCGCCGCCGTCAGCGCGTTCTTCTTCGCCGGGCGCGAGATTGTGATCGTCATCACGCCTTCGGCGCGTTCCACTTGAATTTCAGCCACAACCGTCTCCTTTGACTTTCCTCTACCGGAACGAAAAAACGGTGCGCAAGCTTGTGGCCCGCGCACCGTCGTCGCTTTGCGTCGTGTCCTGCTTACAGGCGTTCGATGATGCCCGCGGCACCCATGCCGGTGCCGACGCACATCGTGACCATCCCGTACTTCAGGTTACGGCGGCGCAGGCCGTGCACGACGGTCGCCGCGCGGATCGCGCCGGTCGCGCCGAGCGGGTGGCCGAGTGCGATCGCGCCGCCCATCGGGTTGACCTTCGACGGGTCGAGGCCGAGATCGCGCATCACCGCCAGCGATTGCGCGGCGAACGCTTCGTTCAGCTCGATCCAGTCGAGATCGTCCTGCTTCAGGCCGGCAGCCTTCAGCGCGGCCGGAATCGCTTCCTTCGGGCCGATGCCCATGATTTCCGGCGGCACGCCACGCACCGCGAAGCTCACGAAGCGCGCGAGCGGCGTCAGGTTGAATTCCTTCAGCACCTTCTCCGACACGACGAGCAGCGCACCCGCGCCGTCCGACGTCTGCGAGCTGTTGCCGGCCGTGACCGAGCCCTTGTTCGCGAATACCGTGCGCAGCTTCGCGAGGCCTTCGAGCGACGTGTCCGCGCGCGGACCTTCGTCGAGCTTGATCTCGCGCGTCTTCACGTCGACTTCGCCGGTCGCGAGGTTCGGGAAACGCTCGGTGATCGTGTACGCGGCGATCTCGTCGTTGAACTCGCCGGCCTGCTGCGCGGCAAGCGCCTTGCGGTGCGATTCGACCGAGAACGCGTCCTGGTCTTCGCGGCTCACCTTCCACTGCTCGGCGACGCGCTCGGCCGTCAGGCCCATCCCGTATGCGATGCCGAAGTCTTCATTGCGATCGAAGATGTGCGGCGACATCGACGGCTTGTTGCCCATCATCGGCACCATGCTCATCGATTCGCAACCGCCCGCGAAGATCGCGTCCGATTCGCCGACGCGGATGCGGTCGGCCGCCATCGCGAGCGCCGTGATGCCCGACGCGCAGAAGCGGTTGACCGTCACGCCGCCGACCGTCTGCGGCAGGCCCGCGAGCAGCGCGCCCATCCGCGCGACGTTCAGGCCCTGTTCGGCTTCCGGAATCGCGCAGCCGATGATCGCGTCCTCGATCAGCTTCGTGTCGAAGCCCGGCACCTGCGCAACCGCCGACTTGATCGCGTGGACCAGCAGCTCGTCCGGGCGCGTGTTCTTGAAGACACCGCGCGGGGCCTTGCCGATCGGCGTGCGGCTGGCGGCGACGATGTATGCGTCTTGCAATTGTTTGCTCATTTGAGACTCCTTGCCTTATCGCTCGCTCAGTTACGCACCGGCTTGCCGGTCTGCAACATGCCCATGATCCGTTCCTGCGTCTTCTGCGTGCCGAGCAGCTCGACGAACGCACGGCGCTCGAGCGCGAGCAGCCACTGCTCGTCGACGAGGCTGCCGGCTTCGACGTCGCCGCCGCACACGGCTTCGGCGATGCGGCTCGCGATCAGGTAGTCGTGGTCGCTGATGAAGCGGCCGTCACGCATGTTGACGAGCGATGCCTTGATCGTCGCGATCGCCGAGCGGCCCGCGACCGGCACGTCCTTCGCACGCAGCGGTGCGCGGTAGCCGGTGGCGGCCAGCGCACGCGCTTCCTTCTTCGCGGTGTCGAGCAGTTCGAACACGTTGAAGACGATCGTGTCGGACGGCTTCACGTAGCCCATCGCACGTGCATCGTGCGCGGAGGCCGAGACCTTCGCCATCGCCGCGTTCTCGAACGACTTCGTGACGAACTTCAGGATGTCGGTGGTCGCGTTCGCGGCCGTCGCGGCGTCCGCTGCGCGCAGCGCCGCTTCCTTCAGGCCGCCGCCCGCCGGCACGAGGCCGACACCCACTTCGACGAGGCCGATGTAGCTCTCGACGTGGACGACGCGCTTCGCGCTGTGCAGCATCAGCTCGCACCCGCCGCCGAGCGCGATGCCCGACACGGCCGCGACGACCGGCACGTTCGCGTACTTCACGCGCAGCATGCCTTCCTGGAACTTCTTCACGAACGGCTCGATACCCTTCGCGCCGCCCATCATGAACGCGGGCATCGCCTCTTCGAGGTTCGCGCCGGCCGAGAACGGGCCGCCCGGCGTGCCGAGCTTCAGCGACGTCGGCTGCCAGATCACCACGCCCTTGTAGTCCTTCTCCGCGAGTTCGATCGCCTGCACGAGGCCGTCGATCACGCTCGGTCCGATCGTGTTCATCTTCGACTTGAACGACACGATCACGACGTCGTCTTCACCCGCACGATCGTCGACCCATGCGCGCACCGCGTCGGTCTCGAACAGCGTCTTGCCGTACGTCTTCGGATCGGCACCCGCTTCGCCGAGCAGCGGCGCGCGGAATACCTGCTTGTCGTAGACCGCGAGGTCCGAACGCGGCACGAAGCGCTTCGCAGCCGGTGCCCACGAGCCTTCGGCCGTGTGCACGCCGCCCTTCTCGGCAACCGCGCCTTCGAGCACCCACGACGGCAGCGGCACGTTCGCGAGCGCCTTGCCGGCCGCGATGTCTTCCTGCACCCACTCGGCGACCTGCTTCCAGCCGGCGGCCTGCCAGCCTTCGAACGGGCCTTCGTTCCAGCCGAAGCCCCAGCGGATCGCGAGGTCGACGTCGCGCGCGTTGTCGGCGATCGATTCGAGATGCACGCCGATGTAGTGGAACACGTCGCGGAAGATCGACCACAGGAACTGCGCGTGCGGATGGTCCGTCTCGCGCAGCAGCTTCAGGCGTTCCGCCGGCGGGCGCTTCAGGATGCGGCCGACCGTTTCGTCAGCCTTCGCGCCCGAGTCGACATAGGTGCCCGTCTTCGCGTCGAGCACCTTGATCGCCTTGCCTTCCTTCTTGTAGAAACCGCCGCCCGTCTTCTGGCCGAGCGCGCCCTGCTTCACCAGTTCGGCGAGCACGGCGGGCGTCTGGTAGACCGGGAAGAACGGATCGTCGGCGAGGTTGTCCTGCATCGTCTTGATCACGTGCGCCATCGTGTCGAGGCCGACCACGTCCGCGGTGCGGAACGTCGCCGACTTCGCGCGGCCGAGGCGGCTGCCCGTCAGGTCGTCGACTTCGTCGAAGCGCAGGCCGAACTTCGCGGCCTCGGTGATCACCGCGAGGATCGAAAAGATGCCGACGCGGTTCGCGATGAAGTTCGGCGTGTCCTTCGCGCGCACGACGCCCTTGCCGACGATGCTCGTCAGGAAGGTTTCGAGCTGGTCGAGGATCTCCGGGCGCGTATGCGCGGTCGGGATCAGCTCGACGAGGTGCATGTAGCGCGGCGGGTTGAAGAAGTGCACGCCGCAGAAGCGCGACTTCAGCTCGTCCGAGAAACCTTCGGACAGCTTCGTGATCGACAGGCCCGACGTGTTGGTCGCGAAGATCGCGTTCGGCGCGATGTGCGGCGCGACCTTCTTGTACAGGTCGTGCTTCCAGTCCATCCGCTCGGCGATCGCTTCGATCACGACGTCGCACTCGGCGAGCTTCGCGATGTCGTCTTCGTAGTTCGCGGCTTCGAGGTATTTCGCGTCGTCCTTCACGCCGAACGGCGCGGGCGACAGCTTCTTGAGGTTCTCGATCGCCTTCAGCGCGATCGCGTTTTTCGGGCCTTCCTTGGCCGGCAGGTCGAACAGCAGCACCGGCACGCGCGCGTTGATGAGGTGCGCGGCGATCTGCGCGCCCATCACGCCGGCGCCCAGCACGGCGACCTTGCGAATCAGGAAATTGCTCACGGGATGTCTCCGGATAGTGTCGTGCAGCGCGGAGGTTGGGGCTGCACGGAGAAGTGAGTACCAGGAACCGATGCATCCGGGCGGCGCGCCTCGCGCCCCGCCCGGACTCGCATCAGAACAGCGATTCGTCGACTTCCATCAGCGTCTTCGAACCGGCGCGTGCGGCGCGGATCGTCGACGCCGTCTCGGGCAGCAGGCGCGCGAAGTAGAAGCGTGCCGTCGCGAGCTTCGACTTGTAGAACGGATCGCCCGACGCTTCCTTGTCGAGGGCGAGGCGTGCCATGCGCGCCCAGAAGTACGAGAACACCAGGTGGCCGACGGTGCGCAGGTACGGCACGGCGGCGGCACCGACTTCGTCGGGGTTCTGCATCGCCTTCATGCCGATTTCCATCGTCAGCTTCTGCACCTTGTCGCCGATGTCGGCGAGCGGGTTGATGAACTCGGCCATTTCCGGCTTCACGCCTTCGGCTTCCGCGAATTCCGTCACGAGCTTGCCGAACTTCTTCAGCTTCGCGCCCATGTCGCCGAGCACCTTGCGGCCCAGCAGGTCGAGCGACTGGATCGAGTTCGTGCCTTCGTAGATCATGTTGATCCGCGCGTCGCGCACGTACTGCTCCATGCCCCACTCGGAGATGAAGCCGTGGCCGCCGTAGATCTGCATCGCGTGGTTGGTCGACTCGAACGCGTTGTCGGTCAGGAACGCCTTGATGATCGGCGTGAGCAGCGCGACGAGATCGGCCGCTTCCTTGCGCACCGCTTCGTCGGCGTGCGACAGTTCCTTGTCGATCTGCAGCGCGGACCAGTACGTGAACGCGCGCGCGCCTTCAGCATAGGCCTTCTGCGTGAGCAGCATGCGACGCACGTCCGGGTGCACGATGATCGGGTCGGCCGGCTTGTCCGGTGCCTTCGGGCCCGTCAGCGAACGCATCTGCAGGCGTTCCTTCGCGTACGTAAGCGAGTTCTGGTACGCGACTTCCGTGAGGCCGAGGCCCTGCATGCCGACGCCGAGACGCGCGGCATTCATCATCACGAACATCGCGTTCAAGCCCTTGTTCGGCTCGCCGACCATCCAGCCCTTCGCACCGTCGAGGTTCATCACGCACGTCGAGTTGCCGTGGATGCCCATCTTGTGCTCGATCGAGCCGCACTTGATGCCGTTGCGCTCGCCCGGTTCGCCCGACGCGTCCGGAATGAACTTCGGCACGATGAACAGCGAGATCCCCTTCGTGCCCTGCGGCGCGTCCGGCAGGCGCGCGAGCACGAGGTGGATGATGTTCTTCGACATGTCGTGCTCGCCGCTCGAGATGAAGATCTTCGTGCCGCTGATCGAGTACGAGCCGTCGCCGTTCGGTTCGGCCTTGGTGCGCAGGATGCCGAGGTCGGTGCCGCAGTGCGGCTCGGTCAGGCACATCGTGCCCGTCCATTCGCCCGACACGAGCTTCGGCAGGTATTGCTTCTGGAGTTCCGGCGCGCCGTGCGCGTGCAGGCATTCGTACGCGCCGTGCGACAGGCCCGGATACATCGTCCATGCCTGGTTCGCCGAGTTCAGCATTTCGTAGAGCGCGTTGTTCACGAACGCGGGCAGGCCCTGGCCGCCGTAGTCCGGATCGCAGCCGAGCGCCGGCCAGCCGGCCTCGACGTATTGCTGGTAGGCCTCCTTGAAGCCGGTCGGGGTCTTCACGACGCCGTCGCCTTCATACGTGCAGCCTTCGCGGTCGCCGACCTGGTTCAGCGGGAACAGTACCTCGGAGCAGAACTTGCCCGCTTCCTCGAGGACCTGGTTGATCGTGTCGGCGTCGAGGTCCGCATGCTTGGGCATTTGCTTGACTTCGGCTTCGACGTTCAGAAGCTCGTGCAACACGAATTGCATGTCGCGCAGCGGCGCGGCGTACTGTCCCATGACTCTCTCCAAAGGTGGGCAAAACGGCTCGAGCTCCTGGCGGGCGGATCACGCGCCGCTAACGGCTCTCGCTCTGATACGAAACAATCGTCTTTTCCAGCGCGGCCCACGTGAGGCGCACGGCATCCGGCGAATGCAGGAAACGTGCGTCGTGATGCAGGCCGAGCGTGAAGCTGTACAACTCGAAGAGCATCAGGTCCGGATCGGTATCCGCACGCAGATGGCCTTCTTCCTTCGCCTGCGAAATGGCCCGCAGCATCGCGGCACGCCAGGCCGTCACGCTCGCGATCAACTGCTCGCGCACGGGGCTGTCAGGCCGGTCGTCGTACTCGACGGCCCCGCTGATGTAGATGCATCCGGTCGTCACCTCCTGGATGCGCTTCTCCGTCCAGCGGGCCAGCATCGCCCGAAGGCGCGGCAAGCCTCGCGGCTCGCGCAGGCTCGGAAAGAACACCTCGTTTTCGAAACGATGGTGATACTCGCGGACGACCTCGACCTGCAGGTCCTCGCGCGATCCGAAGTGCGCGAACACGCCGCTCTTGCTCATCTGCATGCGCTCGGCCAGCAGGCCGATCGTCAGCCCCTCCAGCCCGTCACGGCTGGCGAGGTCCAAAGCAGCTTCAAGTATCGCGGCACGCGTCTGTTCGCCTTTTCGCATAGCTATTTCTGTAACCGTTCGGGGGTTCGAATAAAATCGAACGGCCGTACTATTATTGAGTGCGGCCGCTCGCGAAACAAGGAAATTATTAGAAACCGGTGTCTAACCGAGCCGCTATTTTGCGCGATTCCGGCGGGACCGGAGCGGCTTTTCCGCACGAACGTGCGGACAGATTTTTGAAGCGAACGCTTAGTCTGCGTCAGTCGTAACCACCGACCGTCAGCGCCTTCATCACGACACGATACGCCGTATAGGCAAGCCAGTTCAGCATGCGCTCGATGCGCGGGCGCGCGGCGAATCGGGCGGGGTCGATTTCCCGGCCGTCGGCAAACGCGGCCGCGATCGCGTCGCGCAGTTCGTTCGTGACAGCATCGTAGCGCACCAGCACGACATTCGCCTCATTGTTCAACATCAGGCTCAGCGCGTCCAGATTCGACGAACCGACCGTCGCCCAGTTGTCGTCGATCACGGCCACCTTGCCGTGCAGCATCGTCTTGTCGTACTCGGCCACGCGCACGCCCGCGCGCAGCAGCGCGTGATACAGGAACGGCACGGCCGTATCGAGTGCCGCGAATTCCTTGCGGCCGATCAGGATCCGCACGTCGACACCGCGCCGCGCGGCGCCCGCCAGCGCACGGCGCAGCTTGCGCCCCGGCATGAAGTACGGATTGGCCAGCAGGATCCGCTGGCGTGCCTGGCCGATCGCCGCGAGATACGCCTTCTCGATCGCGCGACGGTTCACGACGTTGTCGCGCGCGACGAACGCGACGCTCGGCTCCGTCACGACCCGCAGCGCGCCGGCCTTGATCCAGCGATGGCTGCGCATCCAGCGCCGGAACATGTCGGGGAACGCTTCCCCGCCATGCAGCCCGGCTGCATATTGCGCATACGGCTTGTGGCCGAACATGATCCGGTGCCACTGCAATTCGAACGCGGCGCGCACGTCCGACACTGCGGGCCCCGCCATCTCGACCGCGAAATCCCAGCGCGGAAACGGCAGCGTCGCGCCGCCCTGCGCGTAGTCGTCGACGATATTGATGCCGCCGCAGAATGCAACCGCGTGATCGATCACCGCGAGCTTGCGATGCGTGCGCGAGAAGCCGAAGCGGCCGAACAGGAAACGGTTGTAGATGCAGTGCTCGACGCCGGCCGCCACCCACGTGTCGAACAGCGGCAGGCGCGCGGTGCCGATGCCGTCGGTGATCACGCGCACGCGCACGCCGCGCTGCGCCGCGCGGATCAGCGCGTCCGACACCGGCCGGCCGGCCGCGTCGTCGCAGAAGATGTAGGTTTCGAGCATCACCTGCTCGCAGGCGGCATCGATCCGCTCGATCAGTGCCCGGAAGAATGCGCCGCCGCCCTCGCACAGCCGCACGGTGTTGTCCGACGTAAAGGCGAGCCGCGACGCGGAACCGCGTTCCTGCAGGAACATCTGCCGCAATTGCGCGAAGCGCTTGCGGGCTTCCGCCGTCATGCGGACGAGCCGTGCGGCGCGCGCGAGAGTGCCACGCGCGCGGGCAATTGCAGGATCGCCTCGGCATTCGACGGCGAGAAGCAGCGCGCGGCCGCCTCGCGGAACGGCAGCCACGCATGGTCGACGTGCTCGCGCGGCGACAGCGTCACGTCGACGCGATGCGGCACGCACAGGCCGAACCAGTGCTCGGTGTTGCGCGTGACGCCCGGCGCATAGCGGTGCAGGTATTGTGGATAGATCGTGTACTCGATCCGGTGGCGCCAGTCGACGAGCGCGCTGGCCGGCACATCCGCGGTGCCGACCACAATGCCGGTTTCCTCGGCCACTTCGCGCGCGGCGGTGACCGCGAGCGGCTCGTCGAGCGCGTCCTTCGAGCCGGTCACCGATTGCCAGAAATCGGGCTGGTCGGCACGCTTGATCACGAGCACATCGAGGTCGGGCGTGTAGATCACGACAAGAACGGATTCGGGGATTTTCGGCGGCTTCGTCATCTTTGTTTCATGCAGCACGGGGCCGCGCGCCGGGCACAGGCTCCGAACGGGCGGCAAGTGCTGCGACTGTACCGCAAAAAACGAAAAAGGCGCATCGCAGCGCCTTTTTCATGAGCGTCGTGTGCGCGCGAACGCACACACGACCGGATGCGAAGCGCGTTACGCCTTCGGCTGCTCCGGCTGACGCAGGCGGATGTGCAGTTCGCGCAGCTGACGCTCGTCGACCGGGCTCGGTGCCTGCGTGAGCAGATCCTGCGCACGCTGCGTCTTCGGGAACGCGATCACGTCGCGGATCGAATCGGCGCCGGCCATCATCGTGACGATGCGGTCGAGACCGAACGCGATACCGCCGTGCGGCGGCGCGCCGTACTGCAGTGCATCCAGCAGGAAGCCGAACTTGAGCTGAGCCTCTTCCGCACCGATCTTCAGTGCACGGAACACCTTGCTCTGCACCTCCTCCTGATAGATACGCACCGAGCCGCCGCCGATTTCCCAGCCGTTCAGCACCATGTCGTAGGCCTTCGCGAGGCAGCGGCCCGGGTCGGTCTCGAGGTACTCGAGGTGCTCGTCCTTCGGGCTCGTGAACGGGTGGTGCGCAGCGACGTAGCGCGCATCTTCGTCGTCGTATTCGAACATCGGGAAGTCGACGACCCACAGCGGCTTCCAGCCGGCCTGGACCAGACCGTTCGCCTTGCCGAACTCCGAATGGCCGATCTTCAGGCGCAGCGCGCCGAGGCTGTCGTTGACGACCTTCGCGCGGTCGGCCGCGAAGAAGATGATGTCGCCGTCTTCAGCGCCGGTGCGCTCGAGGATCGCCGCGATCGACGCGTCGTGCAGGTTCTTGACGATCGGGCTCTGCAGGCCGTCACGGCCCTTCGCCTTCTCGTTGACCTTGATCCAGGCGAGGCCCTTCGCGCCGTAGATGCGCACGAATTCGGTGTAGCCGTCGATGTCGCCGCGCGACAGCTCGCCGCCCTTCGGCACGCGCAGCGCCGCGACACGGCCGTCCTTCGCGTTGGCCGGCGTGCTGAACACCTTGAAGTCGACGTCCTTCATCGCGTCGGTCAGCTCGGTGAACTCGAGCTGCACGCGCAGGTCCGGCTTGTCCGAACCGAAACGCGCCATCGCTTCCGAGTACGGCATCACCGGGAATTTCGCGTCGAGTTCGACGTCGATCGTCGTCTTGAAGATGTGACGGATCATGTCTTCGAACAGGTCACGGATTTCCTGCTCGCCGAGGAACGACGTTTCGCAGTCGATCTGCGTGAATTCCGGCTGACGGTCGGCACGGAGGTCTTCGTCGCGGAAGCACTTGGTGATCTGGTAGTAACGGTCGAAGTTCGCGACCATCAGCAGCTGCTTGAACAGCTGCGGCGACTGCGGCAGCGCGAAGAACTGGCCCGCGTTCACGCGCGACGGCACGAGGTAGTCGCGTGCGCCTTCCGGCGTGCTCTTCGTCAGCATCGGCGTTTCGATGTCGATGAAGCCCTGCTCGTCGAGGTACTTGCGCGCTTCGATCGCGACGCGGTAGCGCAGGCGCAGGTTGTGCTGCATCTGCGGGCGGCGCAGGTCGAGCACGCGGTGCGTGAGGCGCGTCGTTTCCGACAGGTTGTCGTCGTCGAGCTGGAACGGCGGCGTGACCGACGCGTTCAGCACGTTCAGTTCGTGACACAGCACTTCGATCTTGCCGCTCTTCAGGCCGGCGTTGACCGTGCCGTCCGGACGGTTGCGCACGAGGCCCTTGATCTGCACGCAGAACTCGTTGCGCACGCCTTCGGCGGTCGCGAACATTTCCGCGCGATCCGGGTCGCACACCACCTGCACGAGGCCTTCACGATCGCGCAGGTCGATGAAGATCACACCGCCGTGATCGCGGCGGCGCTGCACCCAGCCGCACAGCGACACGGTTTGGCCCAGCAGGTGTTCGGTCACGAGACCGCAGTATTCAGTACGCATCGACATGATGTTTGCTTTCGTTCGGTTTGATCAACGGGCGCCGCAACGCGCGGCCCGGGCGATGATTCTTTACTTACAGCGGCGGCTCGACGGGGCGGCGCGCAGGCGCCGGAACCGGCGCCGGGGGCGCCACCACGCCCATCGAGACGATGTACTTGAGCGCGGCATCGACCGACATGTCGAGTTCGATGACTTCGCTCTTCGGCAGCATCAGGAAGAAGCCCGACGTCGGGTTCGGCGTCGTCGGAATATAGACGCTCACGTATTCTTCCGTCAGATGATTGAGCACGTCGCCGCCCGGCGTGCCGGTCAGAAACGCGATCGTATACGAGCCGCGACGCGGGTATTCGATCAGCAGCGCCTTGCGGAACGCATTGCCACTGCTCGACAGCAGCGTGTCCGACACCTGCTTGACGCTCGTGTAGATCGGCCCGACGACCGGGATGTGACGCACCACGGCGTTCCACCACGTGACGAGCTTCTGGCCGATGAAGTTCCGCGTGGCCAGCCCGACGACGAAGATGAACGCGAGCGTCAGCACCGCGCCGATCCCCGGCAAGTGGAAGCCGAGCATCCGCTCGGGCTGCCACGATTCGGGCAGCAGCAGCAGTGTCTGGTCCATCGTGCCGATGATGAGACCGAGCACCCACAGCGTGATCGCGAGCGGGACGAGAACCAGCAGGCCGGTCAGAAACACCGATTTCAGGGTCGTCTTTTTCATCATCTGCCGTCAATGAACCGCGCCGGCGGCGCGGGTTGGTCGCAGCCCGGCCGGGCCGCGACGGTCAACTGCTGGCGGCGGGCGCGGCTGCCGGGGCAGGCGCAGCGCTCGTCGTCGTGCTTTCGGAACT
>NZ_QOBB01000117.1:0-22035 GCF_024704855.1 Burkholderia sp. HAN2018
CTCGCGCCGCATGCGGCCGCGCAGAACGGGCTGCCCGACAACGCCGTGTCGATCGCGCCCGCGCTCGAACCGCGCGTCGGCGGCGCGGCGCTCGGCGTGCCGCAAGTGAATGCGCCGGCGCCGGAAGGCGCGGCGAAGGCATCGCCGTACTACTTCACCGACGGTTCGCTGCAGGGCTGGCAGGCGACGCCGCAGGACATCGTTGTGCCGTCGAACGGCCTCGCGTCGCCGGAAGCGTTCGGGCTGCCGGGCGACGACGCGCTGCGCGAGCTGCTCGCCGTGCATCGCGACGTGCCGGCGTCGCGCGCGTCGGGCTCCGATGTGCCGCGTTACTTCATCGACGATAGGCACGCAGCCGAGCCGCAAGGTCAGCTGTATCGCGGCGCGCACCCGCCGTTCGACGTGAACGCGATCCGCCGCGATTTCCCGATCCTGCAGGAGCGCGTGAACGGCAAGCAGCTCGTGTGGTTCGACAATGCGGCGACGACGCACAAGCCGCAGGCCGTGATCGACCGTCTCGCATACTTCTACGCACACGAGAACTCGAACATTCACCGCGCGGCACATGCGTTGGCCGGCCGCGCGACGGATGCGTACGAGCATGCGCGGGAAACGGTGCAGCGCTTCATCGGCGCATCGTCGCCGGACGAGATCGTGTTCGTGCGCGGCACGACCGAGGCGATCAACCTGATCGCGAAGTCGTGGGGCGTGCAGAACGTCGGCGAAGGCGACGAGATCATCGTGTCGAACCTCGAGCATCACGCGAACATCGTGCCGTGGCAGCAGCTTGCCGCGCTCAAGGGCGCGAAGCTGCGCGTGATTCCGGTCGACGATTCGGGGCAGGTGCTGCTCGACGAATACCGGAAGCTGCTCAACGACCGCACGAAGATCGTGTCCGTCACGCAGGTGTCGAACGCGCTGGGCACGGTCGTGCCGGTGAAGGAGATCGTCGAGCTTGCGCATCGGGCGGGCGCGAAGGCGCTCGTCGACGGCGCACAGTCGATCTCGCATATGCGCGTGGACGTGCAGGCGCTCGATGCGGATTTCTTCGTGTTCTCCGGGCACAAGATCTACGGGCCGACCGGGATCGGCGTCGTGTACGGCAAACGCGCGATCCTCGACGACATGCCGCCCTGGCAGGGCGGCGGCAACATGATCGCGGACGTGACGTTCGAGCGCACGGTGTTCCAGCCGCCGCCGAACCGGTTCGAGGCCGGCACCGGCAACATCGCGGATGCGGTGGGGCTGGGTGCCGCGCTCGACTACGTGAGCCGCGTCGGCATCGAGAACATCGCGCGCTACGAGCACGACCTGCTCGCGTATGCGACGAGCGTGCTCGCACCGGTGCCGGGCGTGCGCCTCGTCGGTACCGCGCGCGACAAGGCGAGCGTGCTGTCGTTCGTGCTGAAGGGCTACGAGACCGAGGAAGTCGGGCAGGCGCTGAACGAAGAGGGCATCGCGGTGCGCTCGGGGCACCACTGCGCGCAACCGATCCTGCGGCGGTTCGGGCTCGAGGCAACGGTGCGGCCGTCGCTCGCGTTCTACAACACGTGCGACGAAGTCGACGCGCTGGTGAGCGTCGTGAGAAGGCTGGCGACGCGACGCTGACGCATGCCGTCTGCGAGGAGGCCGCTTGTGGCGCCCGGCAACGGGATGTCGCAAGCGGCCTCATTTGCGTGGCGATGCGGGCATGGCGCGCCGCTCGACGTTCCGTGAGCATCCATCCGTCGCGTCCCATCCTCCATAGCCCGGCCGTCGTATCGGGCACGGCCTGGCACCGGATCGGCAACCGGCGCATTGACGGGAGCGCCATTGCGCCGTGCCTTGCGCCTGGCATCCCGCCGGCGCTGCGCTGCGCGATCGCGGTCGAAGTGGTGATCACGAAGTTCGGGCATGGCCCGGCCAGGCTGCGCAGCAGGACGCTGGCGAGCAGCGGTCCTGCGGGTTGATTGCTCGCCGAGTGGCTGAGGCATGATCGGCACGCTTCGGGCAGGGCGGCTGAATGGTTTGACATCCAGATCAATCTGCGTGGAAGCCGGTACGCAGCGCGCACGGTCGAAAGCAGCCCGACGTGAGCGCAGGGGCGCATTGGCATGCCACCACGCGACACGTGCGCCCGCCAGCGCCCGGGCACCTGGATATTCATCGGACGATTCGGCGTGCAAGCGTTGCACACCTCGCTATCACGGACTCGCGCGGATCACAACTCGCCGCTTCCGGAAACGTCCGTTACGGATTCTGCGTTAATCCCGGCGTCACTTTGGTCGTTATCGGGAAGTCGACCTTGCACGTGCCGTACCCGACTGGTTTCACGCGCATGCGTCGCATGCACCGGCGGCGTGCTCAACGCTCTCCTGACCATGATCAAGAATTTCAGCATTCGCACCCGTCTGGCGCTGGCGATGGGTTTTCTCGGAGTATTGCTGGTTGTCGGCGGCATCATCGGCGTGGTCGGCATGGCAATCGGAAACAACGACGTGAAGACGCTCTATTCCGAACGGCTCGCTTCGTCGGAGGCGCTCGGGCAGGCGAATGTCGCGCTGTCGAGGACGCGCCTGTGGCTGTATCGCATCGCGCTCGATCCGGCCAGCGACGAAGTTCCGCAGGAAACCGGTGTGGCCCGCGACATGCTGGCTGCATCGAGGAAGGCATGGGACGCCTATCGTGCGCTGCCGTTCTCCGGCCCCGAAGAGGCCCGCCGCGCGGCCGACGCCGGCAGCAAGTTCAAGGCGCTGGTCGACAACGGGCTGGAGCCGATGTTCGAGGCCATAGCCACCCATGATGCGGCCAAAATTCCGGAAGTCTGGCGACGCATCCCGCCGTCGCTGTTCATCGACGCGTCCGACGCCATGGATGCGCTCGGACAGCTCCAGATCACGGCTTCGCGGGCGACGTTCGATGCCGCGCAGGCACGCTTCCACTGGTTCATCGGCATGGCGTTCGCCGGGAGCCTGGTCGCGCTCGGGGCGGCCACGCTGACATGGTGGTCGCTGCAACGGGCGATCGGCACGCCGCTGGCGAACGCACTGGGCCATTTCGGCGCCATCGCCGAAGGCGACCTGACGACCCGGGTGGAGATTCATTCGACCGACGAAATGGGGCAACTGCTGACCGGCTTGCAGACGATGCAGGGCGAACTGCTCCAGACGATCCGGGCGGTGCAGAACGGCTCGCACGCGATCGACGCCGCCGCTCGGGAGATCGCGGAGGGCAACATGGATCTGTCCCAACGGACCGAGGAGCAGGCCGCGTCGCTGGAGGAGACGGCCGCGTCCATGGAGCAGCTGACGTCGACGGTTCGCCAGAACGCCGAGAACGCGAAGCAGGCCAGCCAGGTGGTGAGCGACGCGGCGCTGCTGACCGAGCAGGGCAATCAGGCCGCGCAAGAGGTCGTCAGGACGATGCGGGGGCTGTCGGAATCGTCAGGCAAGATCGCCGAGATCATCACGGTGATCGAAGGCATCGCCTTCCAGACCAACATCCTGTCGTTGAACGCCGCGGTCGAAGCGGCCCGGGCCGGCGAACAGGGGCGCGGGTTCGCGGTCGTGGCGGGCGAAGTGCGCTCGCTGGCCCAGCGCAGTGCCGCGGCATCGCGTGAAATCAAGGAACTGATCACGGATTCGCTCAGGCGCGTCGACACCGGCGCACGGCAGGTCGATCGCGCGACGGGGACGATGACGGAAATACTGGCGTCGGTGCGACGGGTCGACGTACTGATGAGCGAGATTACCGCCGCGTCCGACGAGCAGTCGCGGGGCATCGAGCAAGTCAATCAGGCCGTCGCGCAGATGGATCAGGTGACGCAGCAGAATGCCGCGCTGGTGCAGCAGGCATCGGCAGCGGCGGCGGCGCTGAAAGCGCAGGCGGGGCAGCTGGAAGCGACGATCGCGGTATTCCGGATCGATGCCGCCCGAGCCTGATTCGACGCCGGAGCATCGGGTCGCGAAGGACGCACCGTGTCGGGATCGTTGCCGCTCTGCGCGCCGTGGCCATGCTCCGACAGCCGGGCATCGAACCATCGGTGCCGCGCTTCGACACGGTGCGATTCATTGGGGCGGAACGTGATTTGCCCGCCGTCCGGCAGGCCGCGACAGCGGATCTCGATCGCGCCGGGCCGCCGCATCGTGCACGACAGCGATTGTTGACGACGCTGGAAAGGTCCAATCCAGAAGCGGTAATAGGTGCCGCGAATATGGCCGATTATTCTCCCGTTCGCAGTAATGGCGTCCGTCCACGAATGCTATCGGACTGCTTACAAAATCAATTGCCCAGGGAGGCCTTTCATGAGACGCACCGTTGTCACCGGTTGTATCGGCGCCGCTTTCACCATGTCAGCATCGTGCACGTTCGCGCAGAGTTCGGTTACGTTGTATGGCCTCGTCGACACGGCGATCCGTTATCAGACGAATGCCGGCCCTGACGGCAAGGACCTGATCGGAATGACGGTCGGCCCGGAAACGCACAGCCGCTGGGGCTTGCGCGGCAGCGAGGATCTCGGCGGCGGGCTGTCGGCGATTTTCCGTCTCGAGAACGGTTTCGAGCTGGGCGATGGCAAGCTGCACGTCGCGAACACGCTGTTCAGCCGGCAGGCCTACGTGGGCCTGTCGAACAGCCGATATGGCACGCTGACGTTCGGCAACCAGTACGCGCCGGTGTACGACACGATGGGCGACGTATTCGATCCGATGACCGTCGGCGACTACTGGCAGGACAGCTGGGCGTACAACGGCATTGGCAACTACCTGACGGTACCGAACTCGGTGAAGTACGCATTCACGTACAACGGGTTCAGCGTCGATGCGATCTACGGCTTCGGCAATCATGCCGGTGCGATGGGCCTCGACAGCACATACGGCGTCGAGCTCACCTACGCGCAAGGGCCCGCGTCGATCAACGCAGGCTTCCAGCAGACCTCGGTATCGTCCGTGAACGGCAGTGCGACCAACGGCGCGAAGGTGAACTTTCTGCACGTGAGCGGCGCGTATCAGGTTACGCCCTCCGTCCGCCTGCTGGCCGGCTGGCTGCACGGCCAGGACAAGACGGGCACGACCGACTTCAACATGCAGCAGGCCGGCGCACCGGCGTTGAGCGGCGGGAGCCCGAACCGCATCGACGACACGTTCTACGTCGGCGCCAACTGGCAGGCCACCGCGCCGCTGCTGATCACGGTGGCCGGCTATTACGGCCACGCACGCAACGCGCAGCGGCTCGACGGCACGCTCGGCTCGGGGATCAACTACTCGGCGACCGTGCTGGCCGAGTATGCGCTGTCCAAGCATACGGAGGTCTACGGCACGGTCGATTTCTCGCGCGGCAACGGTGCGTTCGCGGCCGACTATCCGGGTGCCACCAACCGGCTCACCGGCAAGGTCGACCAGATCGGCAGGACCAACAACGTCGGGGCTGCCGTCGGCCTGCGCCAGATGTTCTGACGGCACTGCGCACCGCGCCGCGAGCGGTTCTGCTGCAAAATTCAGAACCGCACGACCTGCTTCTGCTCGACGTTGAAGCCGTCGCGCAGCACGCTCGCCGAATCCGCGAAGTAGCGGCGGGTTTCCGCCAGCAGGTCGGTGTTGCCGCGCCGGCAGAACACGACCCCCGATCCTTCCTCCGTCAGCAGTTCGTCGATCAGCGATTCGGGTTGCCCGATATCGGCGAGATGGACGTTCTGCACGCCGTGCGCGAGCGCATCGAGCGCTTCCCGCACGCAAGGCGCTGCGGTTGCGGCCGGATGCTCGGCCAGCCATTGCTCGAGTTCCGTGATGCCATAGAGCCCGGCGAGCTCGCCGAGTTCGCGCAGCAGCGCGCTGTCGACCATCATCACCAGCGTGACGGCGCCGGCGCGCTGCGCGAAGAGGCTGCCGAGCTGTTCCGCGCGCAGCAGGTGATCATGGCCTGCGTCGTCCGGGGCGACCGGCATCACGACGGGCACCAGCCCGTTCTCGAGCAACGCGTTCAGCGCCGTGCCGTCGAAGCGGGCGACCGCGCTCGTGTCGGTGCGGTCGGAATGGGCGCTCGCCACCAGCAGGCCGCCGTCGTGGCCGTCGATGCCGATCGCCTTGGCGCCGTGACTGCCGATCAGACGCACCAGTTCATGATTGATGCCCGCCATCGCCGCATGAACGGCGTGGATCGATTGCGTACCGGATGCGGCCGGCACGCCCTGCACGACGATCGGGCGAACGCCGGTGAGTGCGAGCAGCGCGACATCCTGCGCGAATGCGTGGCGGGCGCGTGCGTCGCTCGCGGCACCGCCTTCGACGATGACGACGGTCTGCCCGTGCAGGGCCTGCATGAACGGCAGCGAGCGCGCCAGGCCGGCTACGCGGCGCGACGTCGGGGTGGAACTTTCAGGGTCTGGGAACATGGGAATCCGAATGGATGAAGGGAGTGCGTGTTGCCGCACGACGCGGCATCACGACGGCATCAATACGTGCGTTGCATCAGCTGGTGAATCTCGTCGGGCGTCAGCGCGTCGCGCGACGACTGCCGGAACGGGCGTTCGCTGAAACAGCGCGCCGCGTCGGCGAGCAGTTCGAGGTGCGCGCGGTTGTCTTCCTGCGGCAGCACCAGCACGATGAATTCGCGCACGGGCTTGCGATCCGGTGCGTCGAAGGGGAACGGATACTGCGCGCGAACGAACAGCGCGATGGCCGAGCGGAGGCCGGCGACACGCGCATGCGGAATCGCGACGCCCTGGCCGAGGCCGGTCGAGCCGAGTTGCTCGCGCTTCGTCAGTTCGGTCCTGATCCGTTCCGCGGACACACCGCTGCTGCGCTCGATATAGTGCGCGACGAGGTCGAACAACTGGATCGCGCTTTCGACCGGTACGTCGAGCAGGATGTTGTCCGGCGGGCAGGCGTCGGCCAGCCGGGTCGCGAACGTTGCGCCGCCGCGTCGGTAGGGAAGGTCGGGTTGGCCGCCGGCGGCGGCCTGCTGCGTTTGCATGCGGATCTCTCCGTGTCGGGATGACAGGGAAATCCTAGACAAAAGCGTGTAAAGACGGTGTCAGAGACGCGGGGGCGCCGCATTAAAATTTCGTATCGATTGCGCTGGCGCCCGCCGCGTGCCCGACAAGGACATCGTCAGGTACCCGACAGCACGAACGGCAACGTCGTCAGCAAGAACACCGAAATGCCGACGACCGGCGCACCGAACGCGATCGCCGCAAATGCCACCGCGGCGCTCGTCAGCACCAGCGTCCTCGAGCGCACGCGGTGCCGGCCGAGTGCCGTCGCGCGATCGTCGCGGGCGGCATCGGGTCGTGTGCCGATCACGTGTTTCCAGAACGTCAGGCCAAGCATGATTGCTCCTTGATGAAAGGCGACCGGGAGGGCGTGCGCTGCGCGCGTCAGCAGCGCTTGAGCTTCAGCACGCGCGAGATCTGCCCGGACGTGAAGCCGCTGTTGCGCACGTAAGGCGCGCAGTCGAGCGGTGCGGTGAGCGATTCGCTGACGACGTACCGGCCGACGAAGCGGAATGCGTCTGTTTCCATCCTGATGAACACCGGAATCGCATCGCGTTGCGCGGCGAGCGTCCTGCCGGCCGCGCGCGCGGACGCGCTGCCGTCGCAGAGGATCACGTCGGGCGCATGCGGGTTGAGGTCCGTGCGCAGGCAGGCGGCCACGACCTTGCCGTTCTTGGTCGGCAGGAACGCCTGCTTGCTGCCGCCGCAGGCGGTGTGGATGAATTCGCGGGTGTACTGCTTGTCGATCTCGAACATGACCGGGCTCCGGTATCGGGAACTTCAGCGGGTTAAATCAGGGATGCAAAGCAATGTGATCGGATCGACATGCCGGATGCGGGCATGCCAGGCGATCGTTGCCGGGCTGGCGGATCGATGGCGCGACGTTGCAAGGGATGTTCCGCGGGAACACGCTTGCCCGCACGACGCGCGATCAACGCATCGACGTCGTGTTCAAGCGTGCACGGGAATGACTACGGCGCGCACCGTCCGCCTGCTGGCAGGACGGTGGCTCGGGAAAAGAGAGACGCAGGCGTCCTGCCTGTCAGGCAGAAAAGCAACTCGGAGGGCGAGGACTTCGGATGCGCATGGTGCGTACTCGGTGATGGATGGCGAACACATTCTAGTGAACGCACGCGCGGCCGCAAGTAAAAAGGTCGTAAAGGTTGCGTGGCCGGTGCGTGCTACGTGCACTGCCAGAGGTGCGCGCTGGTGCGGCACGGCGCGCACCAGAACGTGTAGTTCGCGCCGCCGCTGCCCCACAGCCATTCGCCGCCGTCCGTTTGCGGGAGGCCGGAATCGAGCTGCATGACGAACGACATCTTGCGGCCGCAATCCGGACAGTCGGGATACCACGCGGACTGTACCCACGACGGCGCGCCGCCGACACGGCTCAGGTTCTGCCGGCCGTTCGATTCGCCCCAGTCCTGCCGTGTCCAGCGTGCCGGTGCGGCGAAGAGCGCAACGTCGGCCTCCACGAACGCGGCCGCCGGATACTCGGGCTGGATCGCGATGTCGCGTTGCTGGGACGGGTGCGCGCAGGCGTTGCCTGCGTCGTCGTGCCGGTGGAACAGCGGGCCGTCGCTCTCCCAGCCGACGCACGACAGGCAGGTGTCGAACGATACGGGCGTCGCGCTGTCGATGCCGGCTGCCGCGGGTTGCGGTAGCGTCAGCAACCGATGCAGCGGCTCGTGACACAGGCCGCATCGATGCGTCGACACGCCGCCGAAGCGCGCGCCCGATCGACGCGAATAGCGTGCGTGCCAGGTCGGGTGATGCGCGTCAATCTCGCGTTTCCACTTCGGCATCTCGCGGAGCCTCGGCGCACGCAGCGTCGGGCCGAAGTCGATGTGTAGCGGCGACTCGCCATGCAGCGCGCGCAACGTGTCGTGTTCCTGCGCATAGCCGGCAGACATGAGCCAGTTGGCGCACTTGCCCGGATCGTCGGAAAACAGCCGCGCCGCCGCGTCGCGAACGGCCGCGGGGTGTCGCGAATGAAGCAGCGCGACGGCGCGTTCGCGCATCGCGTCGTCGCCAGAGGGGGGCTCGGCAAGCCGGCCGCGCCATGCATCGATCGTCGCCGGATCGAGCATTCGCCACGCGCTGTCCTCGTAGTACAGGTGCGGCGACCGCTTCGCGGTCACAACGTCGAGAAACACGTCCCAGTGACCGGCAAATACCTGCGGCGCCTGTATTGCCGCGCTCGACAACACGCTCGCGAGCCGCGTGTTCCATGCGCCGTCGCGGACGCGTTGCCACGCCGCGGCGGTGACGTTCGCGAAAGCGGTGTCGTCCATCAGGTCGAGCGCGGCGTCGAGGAAGGTCGCATGCGACAGCTCGCGATCGAACGAAGCGATCACGAGGTCGGCGAGTGCCGCCGGGTTGTCGCGCCGCAGCGCCAGCATTTGCGACATCGGATCGTTGCCGGTCCAGCCGAGGCGTTCGTAGTCGTCGAGAATGGTTTGTACGGTCGGCATGGCGTGGACGGCGGGGCGGCGGACGGGCGTTCATCTTACCCGAGCGCGCTAGCGGGCCGGCACGCCGCCCGTTTTCGCAGCCCCATGCAAAAAACGCGTGACGACTTTCGTCGCCACGCGTTGCCTGTGTTTCGCTGTGCGTGCCGGTCGCGCATGCCGGCGAACCGGCATACGCGTCGGGTCATCAGAAATCGAACCCCGGCCCGCCCGCACCCGGGCCGCCCGGCGCAGCCGCCGGTGCCGCATCCTTCGGTGCTTCGAAGACGGTTGCATCGGTCGTCAGCAGCAGCCCCGCGACCGACGCCGCGTTCTGCAGCGCCGTGCGCGTGACCTTGGTCGGATCGAGCACGCCCGACTCGACGAGGTCGCCGTATTCGCCCGTCTGCGCGTTGTACCCGAAGTTGCCCGAGCCGTCGGCCACCTTCGCGACGACGACGCTTGCTTCCTCGCCCGCGTTCGTGACGATCTGGCGCAGCGGTTCCTCGAGCGCGCGCAGCACAATCTTGATGCCCGCGTTCTGGTCGGCGTTCACGCCCTGCAATTCGCGGATCGCCTGCCGCACGCGGATCAGCGCGACGCCGCCGCCCGGCACGATGCCTTCCTCGACGGCCGCGCGCGTGGCGTGCAGCGCGTCGTCGACGCGGTCCTTCTTCTCCTTCACCTCGATTTCGGTGGCCCCGCCGACCTTGATCACTGCAACGCCGCCCGCGAGCTTCGCGACGCGTTCCTGCAGTTTCTCGCGGTCGTAGTCCGACGTCGCTTCCTCGATCTGCACGCGGATCTGCTTCACGCGCGCCTCGATGTTCTTCGCATCGCCCGCGCCGTCGATCACCGTCGTGTTTTCCTTGCCGACCTCGATGCGCTTCGCCTGGCCCAGTTCCGCCAGCGTCGCCTTCTCGAGCGTCAGGCCCGTTTCCTCGGCGATCACCTGGCCGCCGGTCAGGATCGCGATGTCTTCGAGCAGCGCCTTGCGGCGGTCGCCGAAGCCCGGCGCCTTCACGGCCACCGTCTTCAGGATGCCGCGGATGTTGTTGACGACCAGCGTCGCGAGCGCTTCGCCTTCGACGTCTTCCGCGATGATCAGCAGCGGCCGGCCCGATTTCGCGACCTGTTCGAGCACCGGCAGCAGGTCGCGGATGTTCGAGATCTTCTTGTCGTGCAGCAGGATGTACGGGCTTTCGATCTCGGCGATCTGCTTGTCGGGATTGTTGATGAAATACGGCGACAGGTAGCCGCGATCGAACTGCAGCCCTTCGACGACGTCGAGCTCGTCCGCGAGCGACTTGCCGTCCTCGACGGTGATCACGCCTTCCTTGCCGACGCGGTCGATCGCTTCCGCGATACGCTGGCCGATCGATTCCTCGCCGTTCGCGGAGATCGTCGCGACCTGCGCGATTTCCTTGCTCGTGGTGGTCGGACGGCTGATCTTCTTCAGCTCGTCGACGGCCGCCGCGACGGCCTTGTCGATGCCGCGCTTCAGGTCGAGCGGATTGAGCCCGGCCGCGACGTACTTCTGGCCTTCACGGACGATCGCCTGCGCCAGCACGGTGGCCGTCGTGGTGCCGTCGCCGGCCGCATCGCTGGTGCGCGACGCGACTTCCTTCACGAGCTGCGCGCCGATGTTCTGCAGCTTGTCCGCGAGTTCGATTTCCTTCGCGACCGACACGCCGTCCTTCGTGACGACCGGCGCGCCGAAGCTGCGTTCGAGCACGACGTTGCGGCCCTTCGGCCCGAGCGTGACCTTCACTGCATTCGCGAGAATGTTCACGCCTTCGGTCAGCCTGGCCCGTGCGACGTCGCTGAAAATGATTTCCTTCGCTGCCATGATTGCGCTCCGTTACTGGTTGACGACTGCGACGATGTCTTCCTCGCGCAGCACGAGAAACTCGGTGCCGTCCAGCTTGACGGCCTGGCCCGCGTACTTGCCGAACAGCACGCGCTCGCCGACCTGCAGGTCGGGCACGATGCGCTGGCCGTCCGCATCCTTGCGGCCGGGGCCAACGGCGATCACTTCACCCTGGTCGGGTTTTTCCGCGGCGCTGTCGGGGATCACGATGCCCGACGCGGTGGTGGTTTCCTGGTCGAGTCGCTTCACGATCACGCGGTCGTGCAAGGGGCGTAGGCTCATAGGTTCGTCCTGTGCTGTTCTGTCGAGATTGGCTGGCACTCTTTGGAAGAGAGTGCTGACGAGTATAAAAATGCGCGGCGGCGCGATCCAATAACGGATTCGGAAATGCATTCGCGCCGGCGTGCAAAGCGCGCGGCGCGCGTTACCGCGACACGGCCTGCTGCGCGGCGGGCGTGCAGACCGGGTGGATCGTCTCGCCGGCAAGCACGCGCTTCACGAACGGGATCGAATCGGCGAGCGACGCGTTCACGGTGCCGTTGTGTTCGCGGCCCGCATACAGGTGCGCTTCGACGGTCGTGCCCGCCGCGCACGCGTCCTTCGCGAGCGCGAGTTCGAGCGGCGCGAGCCCGTCGTCCGCGCCCGCGCCGATGAAGACGGGTGTCGCGATCTTCAGCGTCGGGTACGTCAGGTACGCGTCCCACCACGCTTTCAGCCGTGCATCGCCGCCGGGCTTCACGGTGTTCGCATGCGTGAGGTGCGCGAGCGCCGCATCGTCCTCGAGCGACGCGAGGCAACCGATGCGCGCCTGTTCGAGGATCGGCAACGCCTGGTCGGTCAGCACTTCGTCCGCGCGCAGCGACGGGTCGATCTGCTGGGCGGAGAGCACCGAGTAGAACTGGTACGCGAGTGTCGGATCGACGCGCTCGGGGTCGCGCCGGTAGGCACTGTCGAACTTCGGCAGCGACGCGAGCGTGGCGGGCGATGCGTTGTAGATCGTGCCGGTGGCGACGGTCGCGCGGATCGCGAGTTCGGGCGCATACGCGGGCGCGTAGCCGGCCGCCGCGAACACGGCCGAGCCGCCTTGCGACTGGCCGACGAGCACGACCTCGTTCGCGAGCCCCGGCACGCCGCCGAGTACCGCGCGCACGCTGTCGAGCAGCGTGTAGCTGTTCGAGCGGTTGTTGAGCTGCGGATTCGGGCCCGGCGTGCCGAGCCCCTGATAGTCGGTCGCGACGACGGCGAACCCCTGCTGAAGCCACGCGTTAAGGTAGCGCACGTCGCGATACGAGCGGCCGAACCACGACGGCGCGCAGATGTCGGCCATCCCGAACGTGCCGTGCGCCCACGCGACGATCGGCCAGCCGCCGGCGGGCGGCGTGCCGCGCGGCACGAACAGCGCACCCGACACGGCGATCGGCGTGTGACCGCCGACACCGTCGGTCGACGCATAGAGGATCCGCAACTGGCGCGCTGCGCTCGCGAGCCCGAGCGTCGCAGGCAGCGGTTCGGTGCGCAGCAGCGCGCCGGGCGTCGCCGGAATGTCGCGGTCCCACGTGTAGAACGCGGATACGCGCCCGTCGCCCTGCAGCGGGTCGGGCGCGGGAACACGGCCGGGCGAAGCCGCGTGCGACAGGAAAGACGATACGGCGAGCGCCGAAGCCAGCAGTGCGCGCGCGGCGCAGCCGCGCAGGGGGAGAAGCGTCATGGTCGGATGGAGGTCGATGAGATCGGATCGGAAGCGCCGGACGGTGCATGGCGCGGGCCGAGCACGACGCAAGTTTCGAACCAGCGCATCCGTTGCATGTGCGGCGCGCGGCGCGACGGGCCGTTGCGTCGTACCGCGTGTGTCGCGCGCATGCGCCGGCTGCGCGTCGCGCAGCAATCCGGGCCGGCGGGCTGTTGCTCCCGCAACAAACGCAGGGGCATGGATCGTGCCGCGGGCGTCGTGCATGACCGGCCCGCACCGCGGCGCGGGCGTTCGATGCGAGCGCGCCCGGCTGGCACGATTGCTGCTGATCCGGTCGGCGTGTGTCGCGACGTTGCGTTGCGATCCCCTCCGTCCACCCGACCAAGGAAACCATCCTCATGTCCGTCACCCCAACCATCGACAGCGGCGAACTCGTGGCATTCGTCGAGCGTGCCACGCGCGAATTCACGCAGGCCGCACGTGTGCTGAAGGACACGCGCACGCTGTCCGCGACCAACACGTTCCAGGCGTTCCAGCGCGTGCCGGGCACCGAGCTCGTCGTCGCGCTGTCGGCGCCGAGCCCGTGGGCCGCCTCGCAGGAAATCCAGCCTGTCGTCGTGACGTTCGACGGCGACGTGCTGCATGGCGACGCGCGCGCGGGCGGCAACGGGCCGCGTTATGCGGACGTGTTCCGCGAGGCGCCGGACGTCGGTGTCGTGATCCACGTGCACGGCCCGTATCTCGGCGCATGGGCGAGCGCGCATCGCCCGCTGCCGATCCGCTATGCGCCGGCCGCGCGCTACACGCGCGCCCGCGAGATTCCGGTGTACGTCGATCGTCGTCCCGGGGAACCGCGTTTCATCGTCGACACGATCCGCCGCGACCCCGAGGTACCGGCGATCATCGAGGCGAACGGCGGTGCAACCTTCTGGGGAAAATCGATCCTCGACGTGTCGAAGTACATCCTGATCCTCGAGGAAGCCGCGTATTTCCAGGCGCTCGCGGAGCCGCTCGGCGGCTCGCTCGAGTTCGGGCCGGGCGCGCTCGAGCAGCAATGGAAGATGACCGGTCTCGCGTGACATCGCGCGAGCTCGCGCGGCGGCCGGCGCAATCCGGCCGCCGTCATACCGATAGCTCGATGAATTGGTTCATCCCCGGCGCGCGCCTTGCTATCGTCGAACCTTCCCCGTTCAACACGCCGGTCGTGCCATGGCCATCTTCAGTTTGCCGGACCCGAATTCGCATGCGATCACGATCCGTGCGAAGGCGCTGACGTTCGACGATCCCAAATCGCGGGTGCTGCTCGAGCGCATCCAGCTCGTCGCGCCGAGCGACGCGACCGTGCTCGTCACCGGCGAGAGCGGCACCGGCAAGGAGCTGATCGCGCGCCTCGTGCACTCGCTGAGCGAGCGCCATGACGGCCCGTTCGTGGCGGTCAACTGCGGCGCATTCTCCGAGACGCTGATCGAAAGCGAGCTGTTCGGCCACGAACGCGGCGCGTTTACCGGCGCGATCAACAGCCAGCCCGGCTGGTTCGAATCCGCGAATCGCGGCACGCTGTTTCTGGACGAGGTGGGCGACCTGCCGCTGTCCGCGCAGGTCAAGCTGCTGCGTGTGCTGCAGGAGCGCGAAGTGACGCCGGTGGGCTCGCGCAAGACCGTGAAGATCGACGTGCGGCTCGTCGCGGCGACCAACGTGAATCTCGAAGCCGCGGTGCGCGCGGGCAATTTCCGCGAGGATCTTTACTACCGGCTCAACGTCGTGAAGCTGAGCCTGCTGCCGCTGCGCGAGCGCCTCGGCGACATCGCGCCGCTGATCGAGCACTTCATCGACACCTATGCGAAGCGGCTGCGCGTCGCCGCGCCGACGCTCACGGACGCCGCGCGCGCACGGCTGCATGCGCACGCGTGGCCGGGCAATATCCGCGAACTCGAGAACGTGATCCACCACGCGGTGCTGATCTGCGCGGGTGGCGCGATCGATGTGGGCGACCTGCAATTCTCCGCGCTGTCGCTCGCGCCCGATGCCGACGACCCGCGCGCCCCGGCGGCGGCACCGCCGCGCCGTGCGCGCGATGTGGCCGAGGCGACCGATGCGCTGCGCCATGCGGTGATCGAGCTGCTGGATCTCGGCACGCCGTCGCTCTGGCAGCACATCGAGGACACCGTCTACCGCAGCGTGTTCGACTACAGCGAGCACAACCAGCTGCGCATGTCGCGCCTGCTCGACCAGTCGCGCAACATCGTGCGTGCGCGGCTCGCGCAGCTCGGCATCCTGAAGCCGCGCGATGCGGGTGACGGAGGCGACGCCGACGCGCGGTTGCGCCGTCAGGCGTGATCGCGCCAGCGCAGCACGCGCTGCGCGATCCGCTCGCATAGCGCACTCATGCCGACGGCGAGCGCCGTCACCCCCAGCACGCAGACCAGCAGCACGTCTGCGCGCGCACCGGCCTGCGCGTTCTGCATCAGGCTGCCGACCCCCGCGCCCGCGTTGAACAGCAGCTCGCTGCTGGTCGCGGTGATCCACGCGAACGGCACGGCTTGCAGCACGCCCGCGAACAGGTCGGGCAGCGCGCCGGGAATCAGCACGTCGCGCCACAGGCCGATGCGCGTCAGGCGATACGACTGCGCGAGTTCGACGTAGCGCGGATCGACGCGGCGCAGCCCGTCGAAGCTGGCGGTGGTCATCGGGTAGAACGCGGCGAGCGCGATGATGAGCACCTTCGCGAATTCGCCGGTGCCGGCCCACAGGCTCAGCAGCGGAATCAGCCCGAGCAGCGGCACGTAGCGCAGTGCCTGGAACGCCGGCTCGCCGAGCTTGCGCGCGAGCGTCGAGCGCGCCATCGCCGCGCCGAATACAAGCCCGAACGCGACGCCGAACCCCAGCCCGAGCGTCGTGCGGCGCAGGCTCGCGCCGAGATCGGTCGCGAGTTCGCCGCTGCGGGCGAGTTCGACCAGCGCGGCGCCCACCTGCTGCAACGGCACGAACGCGTATTGATGGGCCGCGTCGCCGGACGACGCGAACTGCCATGCGGCCACCAGCAGGGCCGGCACGACGAGGCCGCGCGCGCGGCGGCGCAGCGGGGCGAGCGAGAGAGAGCGTATGGCGAGCGTCATTTCGAAGCGTATCCAGTCAGGTCAGCGCGAGGGCGCTTGCCAGCGTAACGCGTAGCGTTGCACGAGCGCGATCGACCGGTCGATCGCGAAGCCGATCAGCCCGATCACCGCGACGTCGATGAGCACGACGTCGAGCCGCAGCATCTGCCGCGCGAGTTCCATCATCTGGCCGATCCCGCTGTCGGCGCTGAGCAGCTCGACCGCGACGAGCGCGAGCCACGCGCGCGCGAGCGCGATCCGCACGCCGGTCAGCAGCGGCGGCAGCGCGGCGGGCAGCAGCACGTCGCGCAGCAGCGCGAAGCGGCCCAGCCCGTAGTGCCGCGCCATCTCGACGAGGTCGCGCGGCGCGTCGTGCACGCCCGTGTACGCGGCCAGCGCGACCGGGAAGAACACGGCCTTGCCGACGACGACGAGCTTCAGCGGCTCGTCGACGCCGATCAGCAGGATCAGCAGCGGAATCAGCGTGAGCGTCGGCACTTGCCGCAGCAGGTCGAACGTCGGCCGCAGGTAGTCGGAGAACAGCCGGCTGCGCGCCAGCAGGATGCCGAACGCGGCCCCGCCCGTCGCGCCGATCGCGAACCCGAGCGCGAGGCGATGCAGCGTGATCAGCAGGTTGTCGCGCAGTTCACCGGTGTCGAGCAGGGTGCGCAGCGTCGCCGCGAGCCGGCCGGGCG
This sequence comes from Burkholderia sp. HAN2018, assembly GCF_024704855.1. Taxonomy (NCBI): domain Bacteria; kingdom Pseudomonadati; phylum Pseudomonadota; class Betaproteobacteria; order Burkholderiales; family Burkholderiaceae; genus Burkholderia; species Burkholderia sp. HAN2018. The sequence continues at coordinate 16,768 of NZ_QOBB01000117.1, forward strand.
GCACGACGAGCTGCGGCGGGAACCAGCGCTGCGCGCTCGCGAGCCACCACAGCGTGGCGAACGCGACGGGCGTGGCCCACCACAGCGCGAGCCCGCCGAGCCGCGCGATGCCGGGCAGGCGGATCGCGCGTGCGCCGTTCGACGCGAGGGCGTGCATCGGCATCAGCGGCTCGCGACGCGCGCCGTGTCGGCGCGCCAGTAGCCGTTGAGCCCGAGCTGCTTGAGCGCGGTCGCGACGAACGTCGGCGCGAGCAGCGCGTTCACGTCGACCGGCGCGGACGTCAGGCCGGCCTGGCGGCTGTACGCGACGACGTCGCGGTAGTGGCCGGTCAGCGCGGGCGTGAAGAGCGGCGTCCATTGCTCCTTCCACGGCGTCGATTCGTCCGCGTATTCGCGGCGCACGACGCTTTCCGGCTGGCCGGACGCGCTCAGGATCTTCACGTACGCATCGCGGTTCTGCGGCTGCGAGATCCAGTGCGCGGCACGCACGTAGGCGGTCGCGACGAGCTGCGTGATGTCGGGGTAGCGCCGCACGAAATCGTCGGATGCCCACAGTTCCGCGCGCATCTTCCAGTCGTCGGGCGCGGTCTTGGTCGACCAGATGATCTTGCCGACGTTCTTGTCGACGAGCGAATACGCGTCGGACAGCGTGAAGAAGCCGTCGACGCGGCCGGCCGCGACCGCTGCCGCACCGGCCTGCGGGTCGAGGTTGTAGATCCTGAAGTCGGACAGCTTCAGCCCGTTCTCGGCGAGCAGCTTGCTGAACGTGACTTCCCAGGGCCGGCCGCGATTGAGCGCGATGCGCTTGCCCTTCAGGTCGACGATCGACTTCGCGCTCGAGCCGGCCGGCACGACGAGATACGTATTGCTGCCGACCCCGCCCGGCACGATCAGGCGCGTATGCGTGCCCGACGCGTTGACGACGACCGACGGCAGGTCGCCGTAGCCCGCGAAGTCGATGCTGCCGTTCGTGAACGCCTCGTTGACGAGCGTGCCGACCGCCGCGGTCGACACCGGTACCCATTGCAGCTTCACGTGCCGCGCGGCGAGCGCCTTCTCGAGCGACTTGTCGGCGTCGATCAGCGCGGAGGCGCCCGCATACTGCGTCTTGCCGCCGCCCGAATAGGCGACGACGGCGATTCGCACCACCTTGGGCGCATCGTCCGCGTGCGCGGCCGGTGCGGCGAGCGATGCCGCGGCAAGCGGCAGCGCGGCGAACAGCGCACGCAGCGGGCGGCGCAGCGAAGCGAGGGAGAGCGTGTGTTTCATGATGGTCGGGATCAGTGGGCGGAAAAGAGGCTCACGCGCGTTTCTGCCGCGACGGCCGCAGCACGTCGGCGAGCGGGCGCGGGTCGATCCAGTCGGCGACGTCGAAGTCGGCTTCCAGAAAACCCCGGTCGTGCAGAAACGTCTTGAAGTCGTCGAGCGCCGCGACGGATTCGTCGTCGAGGTTGACGCCGAGGTGCCGGTGCAGCTGGTTGCCGTATGCGGCACGAACCCAGTCGATCGACGACGCGGTTTCGCCGGCCACGTAGTGCGCGGTTTCGTCGGGATGCGTGCCGGCCCATTCGCCGGCCGCGACCACGAGCTTCAGGAAGCCGGCGACGATGTCCGGATGGTTCGCGAGCACGTCCGCGTTGACGGTCAGCGGGCGCGGCGTGCCGTTGTTGTTGCGGATCGAGCGCTCCGGATGAAAGCCGATGTCGATCACGACGTGCGCGTCGATCAGCTGCGCGATCTCGAGGCCGGTCGAGCCCTTCACGTAGATCGCGTCGACCTCGCCGCGCAGCAGCGCGCCGGCTTCGGCCGCGTACAGCGCGCGGCTCGAGAAGCCGTGCGGCGACGCGAACAGATCCGCCGCGCGCGCCGGCCCGACGGCCTGCAGCGTGCGTGCATGCACGTCGACGAGTTCGACGTCGGCGGTGGTCAGCCCGTCGAGGCTCAGCGCGTTGACGAAGCCGCGCAGCGCCGACGCGCGAAAGATGTCGATGCGGTCGTCGGGGCGGCTCGGGATCGCGACGCGGCGCCCGCGCAACGCCTTCACGGAGCGGATGCCCGACTCGGGCCGCGCGAGGATCAACTGCGATTCGTCGACCCACGACAGCCCGATCACGCGCGTGTTCGCGCCGTTCGAGCGCGCCCACATCGCGGGGATGCTGCCGCCCTGGCGAAACGACTGCGTCAGCGTGTGGTCGCTGATCGACGACACGTCGTGCCGCGTGGCGCCGCGCGGCGAGCGGATCGCGACGCCGTCGGCCGACGTCTCGCCGTTGAGCCAGCCGAGATGCACGGCGATGCCGAGCGGGGTCGGCACGGGCGATCGGGCGTACCAGAACGTCTGCTGCTTGTCCGATGACGAATCGGGCCTGTCTGTCATGTGTGAGATTCCCTCTCTGCGTAAGCATGGTCGAAGCGCGGTCGCGCGCGGTGCCGCTCGGTGTCGGTGCGCACGCGCGGGCCGGTCAGCGTCGCAAGTTCCGGGCCAGTGGACGGAAACGGCGCGGCCGCACGCGGTGCGGGCGTCGCGCGGAAAGGGCGATGCGTGTGCCGATGCATGGCCTGTTGCGCCAGCAACAGTCGCGTGGGCCGCTGTTGCGCGCGCAGCAGCGGTGCGGCCGATGCAGCAGCACGGCACGGGCCTGTCGCGACCGTGCCGGCCACGGCCGGGCGGGTGCGATCCGGTTGCCGTCGACGCCCGGCGTGCAAGGCGCCGCGCAGGTTTGCAGGCGGCCGCGCAGGTGCCGCGTCGGGCAGGTTGGCACACCGCGTGCTTTACAGCGCAGCACACGGGCGGCACGGCGATGCCGCACGCAATCCGAATGGCCCGACCAGGAGAATCCCGATGGCTGTTGAATTTCTGTGGCGCCTGCCGATGCATGGCGACGGCAGGCGCGCACACGACCTGCATACACGCGGCGAATGGAACCGCCAGCGCGGATCGCGCGTCGCGCCGAAAGTCGACGACGACGAATTCGGCTACATCGACTATCTGTCGCAGGTCGCGCGCGCGGCCGATATCGCCGGCTTCCACGGCGCGCTGATCCCGATCTTCCGCTTCACGGAGGAGCCGTGGGTCGTGGCGGCCGCGCTGGCGCGCGAGACGCGCCGGCTGCGGCTCCTGATCGCGCTGCAGCCGCATTTCGTGCATCCCGTCTACGCGGCGCAGATGGCCGCGAGCCTGCAGCGGATCAGCCGTGGCCGCGTGGAGTGGAACGTCGTCACGGGCGGCGGCGGCCCCGACCAGCGCGCGTACGGCGACTTCATCGATCACGACAGCCGTTATGCGCGCACGGACGAATTCCTCGACGTCGTGAAGGGTGTCGCGGCCGGCGAGCCGTTCACGTTCGACGGACGCTTCTACCGCGTCGAAGGCGGCGGCCTGCTGCCGCCGCTGAGCGGCCAGAAACCGCCGCGCATCTACCTGGCCGGCGCGAGCGATGCCGCGCTCGCGGTTGCCGCGAAGCATGGCGACGTGCACCTGAGCTGGGGCGAGCCGCTCGCGAAACAGAAGGAGGTGATCGATGCGGCCCGCCGCGCGCTCGATCGCCAGAACGCCGAGCGCGACCTGCGCTTCGGCATGCGCATCGACATCCTGGCGCGCGAGACCGAGGAGCAGGCGTGGGCCGAGTTGCGGCAGATGTTCGCGACGGTGGGCGACGCGACGCGCAACGGCTTCGGCGGGCGCGGCGAGTCGTCGGAATCGGTCGGTGCGAAGCGCCAGTTCGCGCTGCACCAGGGCAACACGCAGCACTTCGACGACCTGATCGTCGGCCCGAACCTGTGGGCCGGGATGTCGCAGATTCGCGGCGGCCCCGGCTGCGTGATCGTCGGCAGCCACGAGCAGGTGGCCGAGCGGCTCGCGGAATACGTCGACATCGGCGTGTCGACGTTCATCCTCGCGAGCAACCCGCATCTCGAGGAGGCGTACCGCGTGGGCGAGGAAGTGCTGCCGCTCGTCGACGGCGCGCTGAACGCGCGCGGCACGCAGGCGGCGCTGCGCGTGGCCGGCGCATGAGCGCAACGGCATCCCCCCGCATTCCAACGACAAGGACATTCACCATGACGACACTCGCTGCGCAGGCCACGGCCCGCGACGCACTCTGGTACACGCGCTGCCCGGTGCCGACCGCGCTCGGCATCGCCGTGCACCGCGGCTGGTTCGACGAGGAGTTCGGGCCGGACGGCATCGCGCTGCATTCGCTGCAGGAAACGGCCGACGCCGGCAAGCGCGAATCGCACTTCGATCACAGCCTCCCGTCCTCGTTCCGGCAGGGCGGCAACATTCCGGCGCTGTGGGCGCGGGCACGCGGCGCCGATACGCGCGTGATCGGCCTGTCGTGGACCAACGAGTTCCAGGCGATCGTCACGCTGCCCGATCGCGGCATCCGCACCGTCCGCGATCTGCGCGGCCGGCGGCTCGGATTGCCGCGCCATCCGATCAGCATCGACTTCTGGCGCGCGGCCGCGCTGAAAGGCTTCCTGAGCGCGCTCGAACTGGAAGGGCTCGGGCACGGCGACGCCGAATGGGTCGACCTGCCCGACGAACGCGAACGCCGCACCGGGCCGGCATCGTTTACGCGCGGCCCGCACGAGTACGGGATCGAGATCGCGGCGCTCGTGCGCGGCGAGGTCGACGCGGTGTTCGTGAAAGGGGTCGAAGGGCTCGAAACCGTGCACCTGATCGACGCGCAGGTGGTCATCGATCTCGGCGCGCACCCCGATCCGCTGGTGCGGATCGGCAACGGCACGCCGCGCACGCTGACCGTCGATCGCGCACTGATCGACGCGCGCCCCGATCTCGTGAGCCGCTTCCTGTCGGTCGTGGTGGGCGCGGGCGACTGGGCCGCGCGTCATCCGGCGGAGACGGTGGCCTATATCGGCCGCGAAACGCGCGCGTCCGACGAATGGGTGCGCTATGCGTACGGCGCGGACGTGCACCGCCATCTGGAGACGGGGCTCGCGCAGACGTCGATCGACGGGCTGGTGGCGTTCAAGGACTTCCTCGTCGAGTGGGGTTTTCTCGAACAGGATTTCGATGCGCGCGCATGGATCGACCCGGCGCCGTTCACGCGCATCGACCGGCAACGCCATGCGTGGGTCGCGTAGCGCGCCGCGGCGCGTCATTGCAAGGAGTCGAGCATGACAGGTCTGACGATCGAATACGGCGTGCCGCTGGCGCGCCGGCATGCGGCACGTGCAGCACCGCGCACGGGCGCGGGTGCGGCCGCCGCGGTGGCTGCTGCATGGCCGCCGTCGGCTTCGCCTGCC
>NZ_QOBB01000118.1:0-21963 GCF_024704855.1 Burkholderia sp. HAN2018
TGCTCCGCCGTCCAGCGCCGCCGGCGCTCCGGGCCCGTCAACACTTCCATCACTTCCTGCCTGGTGTTAGTCAAAAACACAGTCTTATGCCTACCCGTTATTGTAAGTGGGTGACTGTGTCCGGCGTTTCAGGGGGCTGCTCCACGTGCATGTCACGACGCCGTGCCATCCGCACCGCCAAACGTCACTCCCACCCCTACAATCGATGCTCGCAACAACCGACCTGACGACCGTAGTCAGCCTGAAGCAGATCCTCGAAACGCCCGGCGACTTCTCTGGCTGGCTCTATCTACCGCCGAAGCCGTGGATGCTCGATACAGAGGGCGCATTCTCGGCAGACGCGCAACATGCCGAAGACGATGCATCGTCCTCGATCGCGCTGCAACCCGGCTGGAGCGTCACGCTGAATAGTGCGACGATCGAAGATATCGTGATCAACGCCCACGACCAAATCGACGAACCGAGCGTTTCGCAGTTGCTCGACGCATTCGTCTTTTACGTAGAGAACGATGAATTCATCCTGTTCTGACGACCTGGTTTGCCACACGTCATCATGAAATCCTGGCGGGACATCCTGATTGCAGCCAATCCGCTCGTTCGATTTCTCGAGGAGGATGCATTTTTGGCGCCGTCTATCTCGGCAATCCCGCGGCGCATTACGTTGTCCGGGATGCGAAGGTCGCAAGTCGTTTAGCGACCGATGACTCCATCGACGATTTCGGTGAATTCATGTGTCGGCATGCGGCTGACAGAGAGACCCGAGACCGGTATCGTTCGCAAGCGATTCGACAAGGCGCCATGTCGCCGGGAGGCACGATGCACGATCGGGATCTGAGGCAGTTCATCGTCGAAATTCGCGACACGGTGGGCGTGCAAGCAAGCATCGGCGCACCTGCGCCCGACCATGCAACACCCACGAGCTCCCTCTCCGTGAGCGATGAAATTGCTGCATGGTTCGGCGCACTCAACGATGTCGATCTGTCGATTCCCTGGACCGCTGACGACCTCCTGTTGTACGGCAACCAGGCGAGTCTCGCGCTTGGCCAGACCGGCTATCGTGTCGACGCATCTGGCCGGCGTCTGTCCGGATGGCACGACGACTGGATCGTGCTGGGTCAGATGGGCGGCGATCCCGTGATCGTCGTCCCGGGAGGCGATGTGCTGTTCGACCGCCACGGCGCGGGCTCCTGGGCACCATTGCGCGTTGCGTCATCCCTCACGCACTTCGCCCACGCGCTGTATATCTGGTGCGAGCTGTACGTCGGAAAGTACTCACGCGACATCGTCGACGACACGTATGAAATCCGCCCGGCATTCCTTGCTGAAGTCCGGGCGCGGATAAGCGAGGCGCTGCCCGATGCGGAAGCGGTGGTGTTCCTGGAGATGGTCGGCGGGTGAGTGCGGGCGAGCAGTCTCAAGCAATGCGCAGGCCAATCCGCAGGCAGCCCCGGGTGACACGAGTGATTGACTGAAACACGGTCTTACTTACGGCGAGAACGAAATGCTTGACCCCGACCAGGATGACGACCTGATCCACGTCTACGCAGGTAGCTCCGGAGATGCACCGGTTCATGAAGAACTTCCCGCGCGCCAGATCGAGCCGGGCATCTACGAATTGCTGGCATCGCCTGGCCTTGCGCTGAATCTCGCGAAAGGCGATCTTGTCCGCATGGATGACCCCGATCGTCCTGCCACGGTACTGAAGCGCGGCGGAAACTACTGCATCCAGATCTATGGCGACGCGATTCCGGATCGCGAAATCGACCGGCTTGCGAGCGAGGTCGAATCCGAACTGAGCGGTACGCTCGACGGTTGTTACGGTGGATCGCTCGCGTTATCGGTGCCGTCCGGTGCGGGAGGCGAGCGAATCCGTACCGTCTTCGACGGCTTCACGGCAAGAACCGGCCTTGCCTGGTACTACGCGAACATCTACCGGAACTTCGAGGATCCGGACGACGAAACGCTGCTCGACTGGTGGCTCGAGTCGTGACGGTGCAAAATCGAACCCGTGTATGTCGGGGATACCGACAGGAAGATCAACCGATGCCCCCCACGCCGACCATCGGCACGACCGTGGCCGAAATCGAAGCGGCCGAAGCATTGCTCGGCCGCGCGTTGCCGCGTTCGTTCGCGGCATGGCTGCTTCTCAACAACGGCCGGTCGCTCGGCGGACTGCCCGTGTTCCCCGTCTTCGATGCGCGCAATCCGCGCAGGACGTGGAATTCGATCGTGCGGCGCTACGACGAAGGCTGGCGCGCGTGGCGAGACAATTTCGACCATACGGATGCCGATTTCTCGCACTTGTTGCCGTTTGCCGAGTTCGGGACAGGTGACTACTACTGCTTCGACTACGACCGGACAGCGGTATCGTGTGAGCCGGCCGTCGTCCTTTGGTCGCACGAGACGGGCGAGACGACGCCGGTATCCGACAGTTTCACGGCTTTTCTGTCGATGCGGGGTGGCATGGAAGGGGCGGGAAATGAACCTGACGAATGATCCGGCCGAGTGGCGTGAACGCCAGGAGGCCGTGTGTGCGCGATACGCTCTGCGCGCTGCCGAACCCGAGCACAAGGTTGCGGTCGCGATATCGACGCTCGGGCGGATGCCTGTCTATGGCACACGCATCGCGCTGTCGGAAGGCGATGACATCGGCTGGTTTTTCCACTGCGGCGAATATTCGGACGCGCCCGATTTCTACCAGCCGCTGCACGCCGCACATCTGCCTACCTACCTGCCGCTCGTCTTGCCCTATTTGATGCTGCCGCCCGGCGCGCGTTTCATCATCGACGACGCCGGCTACGAAGACGTCTGGATGGATTTGCCCGGCAACGAGGCGTCGCGATGAGTGCGCGGCAGACCTTTCGCAAGGCGCTGATGCTGCTCGATCATGGCATGACGGATCGAGGCGAAGCCGTGCTGCATCTTGCGCTGACCGAGGCCGAGCAGGAGGGCGATCGCGTTGCACTCGCCCAGTCGCTCGTCGCGCTGGGCGATCTGATGTGCGAGACGTCACGCAGTGGATCGGCGCGTCCGTTCCTGGAGCGGGCGCTTGCGGCGGCACGAGACCTCGATGCCGGCTTGCTGGCGTGCGAGCGTGACAGGGCCGAACGATTGCTGGCGCGTATCGAATGCGAGCGCATCGGATTGCAGATTCGCGGCCCGGAAGATTTCAAGAACAGGACGTTCACGCTTGCCGACTTCATCGCGGTTGTGCGAGCGAAGGCCGAACGGCCGGCGGGCTACGATCCGGCGTGGCAATACGATGTGTACGGAAATGACGGCGATGCAGACTGGTGTCCGCGGCAGACGATCTATATCGCCGACAAGGTACAGGTCGACGACGAGGATCGCGAGCGCTACCCCGAACGTGTCACTGAGCTCGGTTACGTATTCCGCTACTCGTGCGAGCACTTCCAGGACGTCGTCGATCTGGCCTGTCGTCAGAAACCGGGCGCGTCGATCGACGACCTCGTCCGCTGTCTCAACCACTTTGATCGCCACGACGACTTCCTCGATCTGGATTCGAACGGCGAGTAGCCGCGAGCACGACGAATGGTACGTCGCAACAAAAAAGGACCGCCGGGGCGGTCCTTTCTCATCGTGAAGCGAGGCCGAGAAACCTCCGCCCCTCAAGGCAGCGAAATCGTCAAATTGGCCGATTCCGGCCCGACCTTGATGACCTGCGAATAAGGCGCCAACGCCTGCAGCGTCTTGTCCTTCAGATACGTATTGAGCCCGAGATACCCGAGCAGCGCCACCAGCGCAAAAACCGCCCCGATCGCCCAAACCGGCACTTCGCGTTTGAGTCGATGCGCGATCTGATCCGGCAACGGCCAGTGCGGCGCGAACGGCGCCCGCTTGCCCTTCATATGCGCGATCTCGTCCCCCAGCCGCGCGGTGAGGTAAGCCAGCTTCTCCGGCCCTTCGAGCAGATACTTGCCCTGGAACCCGAGCAGCAGGCACATATGAAACACCTCGAGCGACTGCAGCCGCGCCGCACCCTGCGCGCGACCTTCCTCGAGATACTGGAAGAACTTCTCCCCCGCGAGCTGCTCGCCGAACAGCACGAGCTGCAGCGGCCGGCGTTCCCAGTCCGTGCGGATCTTGAACTGCGACGACAGCACCATCTCGTCGATGGCCGCGCAGAACGCGAACTTCGCGCCGTACACATCCTCGGCCGCGATATTCAGCTTTTTCGCGCCGCGCTCGAAGTCCGACAGGAATTCCTGGATCCGCGTGCTGAACTCGCTCGCGCTATCCGGTTCCCGCCCGTTCTTGAGCAGGAACAGCATGAAGAACCCGTCGTACAGCAGGTCGAGCAGCGAACGGGCCTGGAACGAGGCGTCCGTCGACGCCGGGGTATGCAGGGGAGGCGGCGCGTTGTCGCCGAACAGGGAAGGCGCGTAGCTCATGATGTGACCGCGATCAGTTCGAACTTCAGGTCATTGATGCCAGTCGGCGCGTAGATCATCGCGGACTGGGCCTGCAGCATGCGCTCGTACAGCGCGCCGCGCGAATCGAGCGCGAAGTAGCAGGCGCCGGGGCGCACAGGAATCGCGGGCGGCACCTGCGGCGTGTACGACAGCCGCACGCCGGGCATGGCCGACAGCACGAGCTTGTCGACGTCGTCGGGCGCGCCGACCTTGAAGCGGGCCGGCACCGCATCGACGAGCTCGACGCTCGGCATGTCCGCGGACACCGCGAGGTAGAACTCGGTCTTGTCGTCGATCTTGCCGGAATCGAGGCGGCCGAGGTGGAACGATGGGCGCACCTCGTCGAGCGTGATCGCGAAGTAGCGCGTCGAGATCACGGTGTCGAGCAGCTCGCGCAGCATCAGGTCGAGACGCGCAAAGCTCGGGCCCGGATCGTCGTGGCGGTACACCGGCAGGTCCGCGAGCGTGTAGCCCTTCGAGAACGTCATCAGCTGGCCCGCGAGGCGAAGCAGTTCCTGGAACAGCCGCTCGGGATGCAGCGCCGAGTGCTGGTGCAGGTGCGCGAGCGTCGCGAACGCGGCGTTCGCGGTGTGCAGCAGCCAGAACGACGCGATGTCGCCCGAGCGGAATTCGATGATGTTCTTCGACGGCTCGCGGTGAAAGCCGTACAGCGCGTTCACCTTCGCCTGCAGCGCATCGACGAGCTGGCGCAGCCGCTGGTGCAGGATCGGCGATGCGTCGATCGCGAGGCACGGCGGCACGAAGCTGTCGTCGATCTCGAAACCGGACGTCGCGGTGCGGCGCACGCGTACGAGCGGCACCGACAGCAGCTGGTCGCGCGGTTCGCTGTGCGCGATCAGCTTGACCTGCGTCTTCAGGAACGTGATGTCGGCTTCGGCTGCGTCGGTGAAGTTGTCGCCGACGCTGGTCTGCTCGCTGACGAAACGCGTCATGAAGCCGGCGGCCGGATCGTCGCTGTAGTTGGTGCCGTTCTCGCGCAGCGGGTGCAGCGCGAGATAGAACACGAATTCGTTGATGCCGTCAGGCAGCGTGTCCAGCGCGATCGGCGGCGGCAGGTCGTCGGCCTGCGGCGCGGCATACAGCGCGCCGTCCGGGAACACGAGCGCGAGCTCGGCCACCCGCAGCACGTTGCTGCCGAGTGCGTCGCGGTCGATGCGCACCGAGCGCACGCCCCAGTTGTACGGCTGGATCGCCTGGATCGATTCGAACAGGCGCGCTTCGTGGTACGCGTCCTGTCGCTGAAAGTGTTGAGGCCGGAGGAACAGCCCTTCCCCCCACAGCACCTTGGCCGAATAACTCATGTCAAATCCGGTTAATGTCGCGTTGCGATGTAATCGATTCGTTCGTGCCCGAATTAAATCGCCAATTGTTAACTCTTGTTAATTGACATTCGTGCGTCATGTTTAACCGCAGGAGACCGAAGAAAGCAAATTCAGCGGTTGCGAAGGCGCACCCTGTTGCGGTGCGATGACGGTGCCATCGGTGACCGTCATCGCGCAATTATGCAGGCCGATGATTATGCCGGATTTCTCCGACTTCACCGGGTCGAACGTCAGTTTCCATCGTTGTAGTGCGGGATCGCGGAACAGCGCGACGATGCCGAACGCTTGTGCTTCGCGCGAAACCTTTTCGGTCGCCGTATAGCGCTGGCCCGGAATCAGCGTGATTTCACGCACGTTCAGCAAATCCGCGCCCAGCGCGGCTTTTTCCTTGGTCGGATCCGTAAATGCGTCGAACGGCGCCTGCTGGAACGACGTCGGGTCCTTCAGCGTATAGAGCCGCACGACAAGCGCGAGCGGCTTGTTGTCGGTCGCGGCGTTCAGGTTCGGCGCCGCGGCGAGCGTGATGCCGAGGCTGCGCGGCGGCTTCTGCGCGTCGGGCACCTCGGGCTTGCCGATGCCGGCGGCGGACATCACGGCGCTCGCGGCCGAGCCGAGCAGCGGGGCGGCCGCGCATCCGGCCAGAAGGGCGCAGGCAACCAGCGGCAGCGCGTAGCGAATCATCAACGATCTCATCGTATTTCCGGCGTGCTGCCTCTATCCCTGTCAAATCTGCCGGGTATTTCCGCGCTCGTTGCGTATCCCCGGCATTGCACTGTTCAACTATTAAGCACGCCCGCGTCGTGGCGAGCGTCCGGAAATTTTTTCCGCCACCCCGGCGGCGCGTCGTGCAACCAGTAAAACTTGCCCATTCCGGCCGAAAGAAAAATCGCTGCGAGCCCGCGGCGAGCGGCCATTGGAGGGGGTAGCGCCCGGTTTTAAAAGGAATTACTCTTCACACGACGATTGAATTATGAAAAATTGATCGGTACTATACCCGCGCGCTTCTTGCAAAGCAAAAGAACCAGATTCTCAACGATTTAAAACTCACGCGCCGGTGGATATAACGATGAAAGACCGTCTCTTCGCAAAACTGTCTGGGGTAGTAGTGGCTTGCGGCGTGATCGCCGGTTGTGCGAGCCAGCCTCCCGCGCCGCCGACTGCAGAGGTGTTCAACAAGTCGCTGGCCGATGCGGACGCAGTTGCGAAGGCGGGGGACCAGGACAAGGCCCTCGGCCTGTATCAGCAGCTCGCGAAGTCGGATCCGACGCGCGAAGAGCCGTGGTCGCGCATCGCGCAAATCCAGTTCGCACAGAACCACTACGGTCAGGCAATCGTTGCCGCGCAGGAAGCGCTGCAGCGCGACGCGACCGACCGTCAGGCGAAGAGCGTGCTGGCCGTGGCCGGCCTGCGGATCGCGACGCAGTCGCTCGGCGAGCTGCGTCAGGATTCGTCGCTCGCGGGCGACGCGAAGTCCGATGCGCAGGCGCTCGCGAAGCAACTGCGCGACACGCTGGGCGAATCGGCGCTGTTCCCGCCGGAGACGACTGCCCGCACCAGCGGCCGAATCAAGAGGACCCGCACGGTCGTGCACAAGAAAGGCACGACGCCGGCCGCCGAAACCACCGCTACGGTGCCGCCGACGAACACGTCGTCGGGCGGCGCCGCGCCGAAGGGCGGCGATCCGTTCGGTGCACTGCGCAACTGACCGCAACTGACGCGATAACCACAACTAACCTGGGAGCCGTCGAGATGGCCAAGAAAGAAAGCATTCAGAAAAGCTTGCAGAAAATACGGCCGCCGCGCGTCCAATTGACCTACGAGGTCGAGAAGGGCGATGCGATCGAGGTGAAGGAACTGCCGTTCGTCGTCGGGGTCGTCGGCGATCTGGCGGGCCAGTCCGAAATCGAGCAGCCGAAGCTGCGCGACCGCAAGTTCGTCAACATCGATCGCGACAATTTCGACGACGTGATGAAGGCGATCGAGCCGCGTGCCGCGTTCCAGGTGGAAAACCGCCTGAGCGAGGGTGGCGGCAAGTTTGCGGTCGACCTGAAGTTCCGTTCGCTGTCGGATTTCAGCCCGGACGAAGTCGTCGAACAGGTCGAGCCGCTGCGCCGCCTGCTCGAGGCGCGCTCGAAGCTCGCCGACCTGCGCAACAAGCTCGCCGGCAACGACAAGCTCGAGGATCTGCTGTCCGAGGTGCTGAAGAACACGCAGCAGCTGCAGGAGCTCGCGAAGGGCACCGGCGGCGACAAAGACGGCGAATGACGACGGAGTGTTGAGATGAACCAGCAAACGGCTGCGGCCCAAGCGAGCGGCGCGGAATACGCCGCCGGGACTTCGCTGCTCGACGACATCGTCGAGAAGAGCAAGGTCGCGAAATCCGATTCCGAGCATGCGCGTGCGAAGGACCTGATCGGCGAACTCGTGCACCAGGTGCTCGACGGCACGGTGATCGTGTCGGACAACCTGTCGGCCACGATCGACGCGCGCGTCGCGGAACTCGACCGCCTGATTTCCACGCAGCTTTCCGCGGTGATGCACGCACCGGAATTCCAGCGCCTCGAAAGCACGTGGCGCGGGATGGACTATCTGGTCAAGGAAAGCAACACCGGCCAGACGATCAAGATCAAGGCGCTGCACGCTCCGAAGCGCGACCTCGTGCGCGACTTCAAGGGCGCGAGCGAATTCGACCAGAGCGCGCTGTTCAAGAAGGTCTACGAAGAGGAATTCGGCACGTTCGGCGGCTCGCCGTTCGGTGCGCTGATCGGCGATTACGAGATCTCGCGCCAGCCGGAAGACATGTACTTCATCGAGCAGATGTCGCACGTCGCGGCGGCCGCGCATGCGCCGTTCATCGCGTCGGCGTCGCCCGAGCTGCTCGGCCTCGAGTCGTTCTCCGACCTCGGCAAGCCGCGTGATCTCGGCAAGGTGTTCGATACGGTCGAATATGCGAAGTGGAAGTCGTTCCGCGACGCCGAAGATTCGCGCTACGTCGGCCTGACGCTGCCGCGCTTCCTCGGTCGCCTGCCGTTCAATCCGAAGGACGGCCAGACCGCGGAGAACTTCAACTTCGTCGAAGACGTCGACGGCACCGACCATGACAAGTACCTGTGGTGCAACGCCGCGTGGGCGTTCGCAGCGCGCCTGACGGCTGCATTCGACGATTTCGGCTGGTGCGCGGCGATCCGCGGCGTCGAAGGCGGCGGCCTCGTCGAGGACCTGCCGACCCACACGTTCAAGACCGACGACGGTGAAGTCGCGCTGAAGTGCCCGACCGAAATCGCGATCACCGATCGCCGCGAGAAGGAACTGAGCGACCTCGGCTTCATTCCGCTCGTTCATTGCAAGAACTCGGATTACGCTGCGTTTTTCGCCGCGCAATCGGTGCAGAAACCGAAAAAATACAGCACCGACAGCGCGAATGCGAACGCCGTCCTGTCCGCCCAGCTTCAGTACATCTTCTCGGTGTCGCGCGTTGCGCACTACCTGAAGGCAATGATGCGGGACAAGATCGGCAGCTTCGCATCGGCGCAGAACGTGGAGACTTTCCTCAACCGGTGGATTTCGCAGTACGTCCTGCTCGACGACAACGCGTCGCAGGAACAGAAGGCGCAATTCCCGCTGCGCGAGGCATCCATACAAGTGTCGGAGATTCCGGGCAAGCCGGGCTCGTATCGTTCGGTCGCGTTCCTGCGCCCGCACTTTCAGCTCGACGAACTCTCGATTTCTCTGCGACTTGTCGCTGATCTGCCCAAACCGGCAAATTCATAAGCGAGTAAATCGCCCGGGCGGGCCGCCTGGGTAGGACGTTAAAACCACCTCTTTGGGGAGTCGAAGGGCCATGTTACATATGCACTTGCAGTTTGGTAGTCCCGCGGTGAAGGGCGAGTCCGCGGACAAGGACCACCAGGGCTGGATCGAACTGAAATCGTGGGATCACTCGATCGTTCAGCCGCGTTCGGCAACCGCATCGACCGCTGGCGGTCACACGATGACGCGTTGCGAGCACGGCGACATGATTTTCACGAAGGAAATCGATTCGTCGAGCCCGCTGCTGTACCAACACGCTTCGGGCGGTACCACGTTCGACGAGGTGACGGTTCATTTCTCGCGCGCTGACGGTGAAGGCAAGCGCGTGCAGTATCTGGAAGTCAAGCTCAAGTACGTGATCATCTCGAGCATCGCCCCGAGCGTTCGCGAGGAAGGTCTGCCGCTCGAGACGTTCTCGCTGAAGTACGCAGCCGTGCAGTGGAAGCAAACCCAGCAGAAGATCGGCGGCAACCAGGGCGGCAACACGCAAGGCGCCTGGAGTCTGACGAAGAACGACAAGACCTACGCGGTCTAAGGTCGGTTGCGGCAACGGGGCGCTCGTCGTCCCGTTGCCGTTTTCGCTGTGAATCAGGGCCTGTTTCCGCTAATAACGGGCTTGCGCTGGCCCCCAGAAGGGCCGAGCGCAAGGATTGCGACGAAGCGAATACTCGACGTATTCGCGAGGAGCGTGACGCGGCGATCGGCCCTTCTGGGGGCCAGCCCCACGAATGATTTTTTCAAACAGGGGAACGTGCGTTGCCGGCCGTATTGCGGCGTCGTTCGTCGCTTGTTTGGCTCGGCCAAACGGCGCTCCTCACTCCTTGCACTACGACCGGCAACACACGTTCGCAAGCCCGTTATTAGCGGAAACAGGCCCTTATGAAACGATTCGAACCCAGTTTTCTCGACAAGCTGTTCGACGACGAACCGCACCTGCCGGCCTCGGCAGCGATGCGGCAATTGTCGCTGGACGAGCTCAAGAACACGGTCGCCCGCGACGTCGAGGCGATCCTCAACACCCGTATCGCCCACACCGAGAACGAGCTGGCCACGCTGCCGGAGTGCCAGAAGTCGGTGCTGACCTACGGGCTGAACGATTTCGCAGGGCTGAGCCTGGCGAGTCACTACGACCGCGCGTTCATCTGCAAGTCGATCCAGCAGGCCATCGCGCGCCACGAGCCGCGCCTGCAGCAGGTGCAGGTGACGTTCGAGCTGAACGAGCAGGCCACCAACGCGCTCTATTTCGCGATCCAGGCGCTGCTCGTCGTGCACCCGGCCGAGGAGCCGGTGAGTTTCGACGCGATGCTGCAGCCGTCGACGCTGCAGTATTCGGTCACGCGCGCACGCGCCGCAAGAATGCAGTAAATCAAGCCGCCGAGCGGGCCGGACCGCCCGGTGATGGTTCAGGGTCCGGCAGGAAATATTGAGGTTCGGGGTCGTCGATGGAAGAATTGCTGCCGTATTACGAGCGCGAATTATCGTTTTTGCGGCGCTATTCGCGAGATTTCGCCGAACGCTATCCGAAGATCGCGGCGCGGCTCGCGCTGTCCGGCGAGCATTGCGAGGATCCGCACGTCGAGCGGATGATCGAGTCGTTCGCGCTGCTCGGCGCGCGCATCAACAAGAAGCTCGACGACGACTACCCCGAATTCACCGAAGCGCTGCTGGAAGTGCTCTATCCGCACTACCTGCGGCCGTTCCCGTCGTGCTCGATCGCGCAGTTCACGCCGGCCTCGCCCGGCCAGCAGACCGAGCCGGTCGTGATCGATCGCGGTACCGAGCTGAAAAGCCGCCCGATCCGCGGCGTGCAGTGCCGGTTCCGCACCGCCTATGACGTGACGCTCGCGCCGATCCGCATCTCGGAAGCGCGCTACACGCCGGTCGCGCTCGCGCCGAGCGCGACGGTGCTGCCGTCGAACGCGACGGGCGTGATCTCGATCACGTTCGAGTCGCTCGCCGCGCAGCTCGATCTCGGTGCGCTGAAGCTGCCGACGCTGCGCGCGCACCTGCACGGCGAGCAGTCGTTCGTCGCCGCGCTGACCGACTGCCTGTTCGTCAACGTGCTCGGCGCGTACGTCGAGCCCGAACGCAACGGTCGCTGGACCGCGTTGCGCAAGCTGCCGATCGCGCACGCCGGCTTCGACGAGGACGACGCGCTGATCGACTACCCGGCGAAATCGCATCCCGCGTATCGCCTGCTCACCGAATACTTCGCGTTCCCCGACAAGTTCGATTTCGTCGACTTCGACATCGCGGCGATCGCGCGCGCGACGGGACGCTGCCAGCGGGCGACACTGCATCTCGTGCTGCAGGACGTGCGCAGCGATTCGCACGTCGCGCGGCTGCTCGAGCTGCTGACGGCGAGCCACTTCCGGCTGTTCTGCACGCCGATCGTCAACCTGTTCCGCCAGCACGGCGAGCCGATCCGCATCACGCACCGCGCGGTGTCCTACCCGGTGATCGCCGAGGCGCGGCGCGCGTTCGCTTACGAGGTGTACTCGATCGATTCGGTGAAGCTCGTCAGGCAGCAGGCGCACGAGGAATCGGTGATCGAATTCCGGCCGTTCTACTCGCTGCATCACGGCGAATCGGCGCGGATCGGCCATTACTGGTTCGCGCGCCGCAACGACTGGGTCGCGCAGAAGAGCCCCGGCTATGAAACCGAAATCTCGATCGTCGACATCGATTTCGAGCCGACGTCGCCGCAGACCGACACGCTGAGCCTCGACCTCACCTGCACGAACCGCGACCTGCCGGCCATGCTCGCGTTCGGGCTCGAAGGCGGCGACCTGTTCCAGGAAGGCGGCGCGCAGACGAGCGGCATCTCGATGCTGCGCCGCCCGACGCAGAGCGTGCGCTTCGAGCGCGGCCGCGCCGCGCACTGGCGGCTCGTGTCGCACCTCGCGCTCAATCACGTGTCGCTGGTCGCGCACGGCCTCGCGCCGCTGAAGGAAATGCTGACGCTGTACGACCTGCGGCGCACCGCCGTGTCGATGCGCCAGATCGACGGCCTCGCCGGCGTCGAGCAGCGCGGCGCCGTGCAGTGGCTGCCGGGCAAACCGTTCGCGACCTTCGTGCGCGGCATCGAGATCCGCCTGACGATCGACGAGGAGCACTTCGTCGGCGCGAGCCTTGCTTCGTTCGTGCGCGTGCTCGACAGCTTCTTCGGGCTGTACGTCCACCTCAACAGTTTCGTTCAACTAGTCGTCGTGTCGAAGCGCACCGGCGAGGAGATCATCCGATGCAAGCCCCGGACCGGCGAATCGATCCTGGCGTAGTCGACGCACTGCTCGACGAACCGCACCGCTTCGAGTTCTTCCAGGCCGTGCGCGTGCTCGAAGGGCTGTTCGCGCGGCAGGCGTCGGATGCGCCCGGCGCGTGGCGGCAGGGCGACGTGGTCGCGCAGCGCATCGAATTCCGCAACACGCTGTCGCTCGGCTTTCCGCCGAGCGAGATCGAAGGCGCGCGCTCGTTCGACGGCGACGGCACGCAACTGAAGACGGACGAGCAGCGCGGCGCCGCGCTCGCGGCCGGCGAGCTCGGCCACGTCGAGCTGACGCCCGCGTTCTTCGGGCTGCTTGGCGGGCAGGGCGCGCTGCCGCTGCATTACACCGAGCAGATCATCGCGCGCGAGCACCTGAAGCGCGACCACGCGGCGCGCGCATTCTTCGACGTGTTCTCGAACCGCGCGACCGCGCTGTTCTATGCCGCGTGGAAGAAATACCGGCTGCCGTTCCATTACGAGCTCGATCGCGACGAACGCTATCTGCCGCTGCTGCTCGCGATCGCGGGCGTGCCGAGCGACGAAGTGCGCGACAGCCTCGCGGCCGGCGTGGGCGGCGTGCTCGACGAGGCCGTTGCCGGTTATGCGCTGGCCGCGCGGCACCGGCCGATGTCGGCCGCATACCTGCAGCGCACGCTGTCCGACTATTTCCGCGTGCCGGTGAAGATCGACCAGTTCGTCGGCAAGTGGTACGACGTGCCGCCCGACCAGCTGAGCGTGCTCGGCGAGGTCAACGCGGTGCTCGGCGCGACGGCGCTGGTCGGCGAACGCGTATGGCAGCGCGACATGCGCGCGCGGATCGTCGTCGGCCCGCTGTCCAAGCGCGACTACGAAGCATTCCTGCCCGGCGGCGCGCAGGCCGTCGCACTGGAGCGGATGCTGACGCTGCTCGCCGGCGTCACGCTCGAATACGAGGTGAAGCTCGTGCTCAAGCGCACCGAGGTCGGTGCGAGCGTGCTCGGCGCCGGCTCGCGGCTCGGCTGGGACGCGTTCCTGTGCACGCGGGACGCGCTCGAGGATCGCTCCGACGCGCGCTACGAACTGCACGTGATTCACTGATTCCGAACGACAACAAACACACAATCGAACCTGAGATCGACGCCATGAGCACGCCTCTGAAGACCCTGATCACGAAACTGAACCCGCTGTGCCGCCACGCGACCGAGCGTGCGGCGAGCGCGTGCCTGGCGCGCGGCCACTACGAAGTCGATCTGGAGCACCTGTTCCTCGCGTTGCTCGAGGAGCCGGCGGGCGACCTGCCGCTCGCGCTGCGCGCGAGCCGTGTCGATCCGCATGCGCTGCGCGCCGATCTGGAGCGGGAGCTGACGCGCCTGAAGACCGGCAACACGCGCACGCCGGTGTTCTCCGTGCACCTGATCGCGCTGTTCGAGCAGGCGTGGCTGATCGCGTCGCTCGATTCGCAGCTCGGCCGCATCCGTTCCGGGCACCTCCTGCTCGCGCTGCTGACCGCGCCGGATCTCGCGCAATTCGCGCAGCGGATGTCGTCGCAGTTCGCGGAAGTGAACGTGACGGACCTGAAGCACAAGTTCGACGAAATCATGGCCGGATCGAGCGAGGCCGAACCGCGCCAGGCCGATACGGAAGACGGCGGCCTCGCGCCGGCAGCCGACGGCGCGGCGCCCGCGGCGGGCCCGTCGAAGACGCCCGCCCTCGACACGTACACGACCAACCTCACGCAGCGCGCACGCGACGGCAAGATCGACCCGGTGATCGGCCGCGAAGCCGAGATCCGCCAGGCGATCGACATCCTGATGCGTCGCCGCCAGAACAACCCGATCATGACCGGCGAGGCCGGCGTCGGCAAAACGGCGGTCGTCGAGGGCCTCGCGCTGCGCATCGCGGCCGACGACGTGCCGCCGCCGTTGCGCGGCGTCGCGCTGCACGTGCTCGACATGGGGCTGCTGCAGGCCGGCGCGAGCGTGAAGGGCGAGTTCGAGAATCGCCTGAAGAGCGTGATCGACGAGGTGAAGAAGAGCGCGCACCCGATCATCCTGTTCATCGACGAGGCGCACACGATCATCGGCGCGGGCGGCCAGGCCGGCCAGAACGACGCGGCGAACCTGCTGAAGCCGGCGCTCGCGCGCGGCGAACTGCGCACGATCGCCGCGACGACGTGGAGCGAATACAAGAAGTACTTCGAGAAGGACGCGGCGCTTGCGCGGCGCTTCCAGGTCGTGAAGGTCGAAGAGCCGAGCGAGCCGCTCGCGGCCGCGATGCTGCGCGGAATGTCCGGCCTGATGGAAAAGCATTTCAACGTGCGGATCCTCGACGATGCGATCACCGAGGCCGTGCGTCTGTCGCACCGCTACATCAGCGGCCGCCAGCTGCCGGACAAGGCGATCAGCGTGCTCGACACCGCATGCGCGAAGGTCGCGCTCGCGCACAGCGCGACGCCGGCGGCGATCGACGACACGAAGAAGCGCATCGAGCGGATCGACGCGGAAATCGCGTCGCTGGAGCGCGAGGCGGCCGGCGGCGCGGCGCACGACGAGCGGCTCGGCGAGCTGCGCGGCGCGCGCGACACGGCGCTCGAACAACTGGCGAAGGACGAAGCGCGTTATGAAGCCGAGCGTGCGATCGTCGCCGAAATCACCGAACTGCGCGACACGCTCGACAAGGCACGCGGCCCGTCGGAAGACGGCCAGCCGGTCGACGTGCAGGCGACCCGCGACAAGCTCGCCGAGCGCGTCGCGGCGCTGCACGCGCTGCAGGGCGGCGAGCCGATGGTGCCGCTGCAGGTCGACGGCCATGTCGTCGCCGAGATCGTCGCCGCGTGGACGGGCATTCCGCTCGGCCGGATGGTGAAGGACGAGATCGACACCGTGCTGAACCTGCAGCCGCTGCTCACCGCGCGCGTGATCGGCCAGGACCATGCGCTCGACGCGATCGCGCAGCGCGTGCGCACCGCGACCGCGAACCTCGAGGATCCGAACAAGCCGCGCGGCGTGTTCATGTTCGTCGGGCCGTCGGGTGTCGGCAAGACCGAGACGGCGCTCGCGCTGGCCGACATCCTGTACGGCGGTGAGCGCAAGATGGTCACGATCAACATGAGCGAGTACCAGGAAGCGCACAGCGTGTCGGGCCTGAAGGGCTCGCCGCCGGGCTACGTCGGCTACGGTGAAGGCGGCGTGCTGACCGAGGCCGTGCGCCGCAACCCGTATTCGGTCGTGCTGCTCGACGAAGTCGAGAAGGCGCACCCCGACGTGCTCGAGATGTTCTTCCAGGTGTTCGACAAGGGGGCGATGGACGATGCGGAAGGGCGCGAGATCGACTTCCGCAACACGCTGATCATCCTGACGTCGAACGTCGGTTCCGCCGCGGTGATGCAGGCGTGCCTGAACAAGCCGGCCGAGGAACTGCCCGATCCGGATGCCCTTGCCGAGACGCTGCGCCCGCAGCTGTACAAGACGTTCAAGCCCGCGTTCCTCGGGCGGATGAAGGTCGTGCCGTACTACCCGATTTCCGACGACGTGCTGGCCGAGATCATCGAGCTGAAGCTCGAGCGGATCCGCCGCCGGATCGAGGCGAACCACAAGGCGGCGTTCGAATGGGACGAGTCGCTCGTCGACGCGGTGCTCGCGCGCTGCACCGAAGTCGATTCGGGCGCCCGCAACGTCGACCATATCCTGAACGGCACGCTGCTGCCGGAGATCGCGGGCCACGTGCTCGGCCGGATCGCCGACGGCGCGGCCATCGCGCGCATCGCGGTGCGCGCGGACGAGGCCGGCGAATTCACGTACACCGTCGAATGAGCGCGGCCGCGCATCACCCAGCATTGATGAACTGAAACCATGCCGATCAATCTTCCCGAGCTGCTGACGCCGATCAGCGATGCGTCGCCCAGCGGCGACGACCTGCTGTTTTCGAACGAATTCGACGCGATCCAGGACGCGCGGCGCTACGACGATCCGACGCTCGACCAGGGCGAATGGGTGACCGAGATCAAGGAGGCCGACTGGGGCTTCGTCGTCGATCACGCAGGCGAGCTGCTGCGCACGCGCACGAAGGACCTGCGGCTCGCCGTATGGCTGACCGAGGCGCTCGCGCTCGAGGACGGCATCACCGGCCTCACCGAAGGCTATGCGTTGCTCGAGGGCCTGTGCCGCGACTTCTGGGACACCGTGCACCCGCTGCCGGAAGACGACGACACCGAGCACCGGCTCGGCAACGTCGCGTGGCTGTCCGGCCGCACGGCCGAGCTGCTGCGCGCGGTGCCATTGACGGACGGCGCGTCGAACGCGTTCAGCACGCTCGACTGGGAAGTGGCGCAGCACGTCGCGCAGGCCATCAAGCGCGACCCCGAACACGCGGACGACATCGCACGCGGCAAGCCGTCGATCGAGCAGATCGATTCGTCGCGGCGCGTGACGTCGATCGCGTTCTACACGGCGCTGCTCGCGAACCTGAAGGCGTTCGAATTCGCGCTCGATGCGTTCGAGGAGCGGCTCGTCGAGCGCGCGGGCGATTCGGCACCGAGCTTCCGGCAGGCGCGCGACGCGTTCGAGACCGTGTACCGGCTCGCCGAGCGCTTTGCGCGCGAGCAGGGTTATACGGGCAGCGCGCCGCACACGCAGTCGGCACCGCAGGCGCAACCCGAGCGCATCGAGCCGGTGTTCGGCAACCCGATTCAGACCGAGGAGACTCACGTGCAGCCGCAGCCCGTTCCGCGCGCCCCGGTGACGCAGATGATCGCCGGCATCCAGAACCGTGCGCAGGCCGTCGACCAGTTGCGCGCGGTCGCCCGCTATTTCCGCCAGACCGAGCCGCACAGCCCGGTCGCGTATCTCGCCGACAAGGCGGCCGAATGGGCCGACATGCCGCTGCACAAGTGGCTCGAGAGCGTTGTGAAGGACGACGGCTCGCTGTCGCATATTCGCGAACTGCTGGGCGTGAGGCCGGACGAGCAGTCGTAAACGCGAAACGGGCGGCGCATCGCTGCCGCCGCCCGTCGCCTGCCGGGCCGCTCCGTACGAAGCGGCCCGTGACATCCCTCTACGCTTACTGCCCCACCCGGAACTCGATCCGTCGATTCCGCGCCCGCCCGTCCGCCGTATCGTTCGGCGCGATCGGCTGATCCGGCCCGACGCCCGTCGTCGTCATCTGCTGCGGCGGAATGCTCTTCGTGATCAGGTAACCCTTCACCGCATCCGCGCGCGCCTGGCTCAGCGCAATGTTCGACGTGCGGTTCCCCGAGTTGTCGGTGTGACCGATGATGTCGACCGTGCGGTTCTGCATCTTCGCGAGCGCGGCCGCCATCTGGTCGAGGATCAGCTTGCCCTGCGGCGTGAGCGTTGCGCTGCCCGTCTCGAACTCGATCGTCCGGTTCGCGAGCGTCTGGTCGAGCACGCCCTGTTCGGACGCCGATACGCGCAGCCCGTTCCTGATCGTATACGTCGGGTTCAGCGTGTTCGCCATGTCGCTCGCGAGCTGCTGGCGCTGCGCTTCGTTGTGCACCTCGCCCTTCATCTCGATCTGCGTGCCGTTGATCTTCAACTGCCCCTTGCTGATCTGCTTGAGCTGCGCGCCGAGCAGCTTCTGCACGTTCGCGCTCCAGTTCGGCGGCGTCGCGACGTCGCCGACCTCGATCTGGTCGACGACGTTCGTCGCGCCGTAGGTGTCGCGCAGCTTCTGCAGCACGGCGGCCTTGGTCGCCTCGTCGGGCACCTTGCCGCCGACGACCACCTGGCCGGGTGTCGCGGCCGCGGGCGGCGGCGTGATGGTGCTCGCGGTGCCGGCCGTGCCGTGCACGACGGCGCCTGACGCCGTCCCCGGTGCGGCACCGGTGTTCGCGGGCAGCGCGGTCGTCGCGACCGTGCCGTTGCCGACCGGCGTGACCGTCGCGCCCGTGTTCTGCGCGAAAGCCGTGCCGCTGCCGATGAACAGGCCCGAGGCGAGGAGGGCGGCGAGGACGTGATTCATGCGATGCATCCCGTCAGCCTCCGATGAACGCTTCGCGGAACGCGTCGATGGCGACGCGCAGCGAGAGTTGCGGTTGGTCGAGGTAGCTGACGAGCTTGCTGATCTGGTGATCGTTTTGCGCATGGGCGTCGATCCACTCGGGATCGTCGATGTCGATGTTGTGGGCGGCGTAGGTCTGCGGGTCGACGACGCTCAGCAGCGTCTTGGCCGACGCGCCGTTGAAGCCGATGATGAGCCGTTCGCGCTCGGCGATCGTGCCGATGAAGATCGCGAGCTCGAAGTCGGCCTGCGCGACGAACGGTGCAATCAGTTCGAGCCAGAACGCGGCGACGAGGCTGCGGTAGAACGGATCGACCGGCAGCGGCAGCGTGAGGCCGCGTTCGATGTGCGACGAGCCGCTCTGCATCACCGGCCGCAGCAGCGAGCCGAGCGCGAGCATCGCGCCGCGCAGTCGCACGGGATGACCGCTGTCGAGCAGCATCTCCTGGAGGCCGTACAGCGACTGGTGTTCGACGAAATCGTTGAAGGTGCCGTCATGCGACGTGCCGGGGCCGCCGACGTCGATCGGCACCTGCGTGTCGCCGAGCGCCTGCAGCGCGCCGGGCGGCTCGTCCTTGCCGAGCAGCGGCGGGATCTGCGTGGCGACGCGCGACCACAGCCGCGCGAACGCCAGCGGGCTGCGCGCGAGGAACGCGAGCGGCCGGTCGACTTCGAGCGCCGTTGCGCCGAGGAACGGGAAGCGGCGCATCGACACGTCGTGGCTCGCGACCATGTGGCCCGCGATCGCGAGCTTGCTGCGCGAGCCGAGGAACGCGAAATGCATCGGCTTCGCATCCTCGTAGACGAGCTTCCAGCGCGGATCTTCCGCGAGCAGTTCGAGCGCCTGCGCGATCCAGCGGTCGAGCGTCTGCAGCAACTGCGGATTGTGCGGGCTCTTCACGAAGTCGCCGCGCGACGGAATCTTGCCGAAGTAGGCGATTTGCGCCTGTACGGTTTGCGTCATTGCGCCCCCTGTGCATTCGTTGCGTTGGCGGCCGCGACGGCCGGCGCTGCGCCCGGCGTACCCGTGCCGGACTGGGTCGCGTTCTGCGCGGCGCCCGCGCTCGCGTCGGCGACCGACGACGGCAGTTGCAGGCCGCGCAGGCTCTGCTGCTGCGGCTGGTCGCTGCCCCCGCCGCCGGACGGTTGCGACGTGCTGATGATGCGCATCGTCACCGACACGTTCACGTTGCCCTGCGCCCACGTCAGGTCGAAGGTGCCGTCCGGACGGCGCTTGCGTTGCGCCGAGTTGATCAGCTTCTCGAGGCCGTAGCGGCCCGGCTCGTTGACGAGCTGCACCGTGCGGCCGTCGAAGGTCGTCGCGGACAGCGTCGCGCCCGGCGAGCCCTGCGGGTTCGGCCACACGAAGTTGGTCCACTGCGGCGGCGTGTTGCGGTAGCGCAGTTGCTGGCCGTCGATCGCGATCGTGTATTCCGTCGTGCCCGTGCTCGGCTGCGGCAGGATCTGGAACACGGTCTGCGGCTCGGACGACGCGGCCGCGCCGCTTGCCGCACCGCCCGCGAGCGGCGCGACCCAGCGCGCGAAGCCGTTCGTGAAGTCCGGCGTGAGGCCGATGCCCATGTCGCCCCACGTGCGGGCGGCGAGGGTGTCGCCGCGGCGCACCGCGAGCGGCCCGAGCGTCGTGCCGACGAACTTCGCGATCGAGCCGTCCGGCCCGAACACCTGCGCGATCTCACCGGCGCCGGCCTCGACCTTCGCGCTCGCCGCGAACGGGTACTTCGTCGCGAGCGAGTTCTGGAACGGCTGGTAGACCTGCGCGTTCCACACCTTGTTGACTTCGGCGCTGGCCGGCTGGATCACGACCGCGAACGCCTGCATCAGCGGCCGCACGAGCAGCGGACGCAGCGACTTGCGTTGCGAATCGGTGAGGCCGGTCAGCATCTGTTCGTCGACGAGCTTCAGCGAATCGGCGAGTTCCGAACCGTTGCCGTCGAGCGTCTGCTGCATCAGCTGGCGCGCGCCCGGGCCCGGGTCGCCCTGGTTCTTGATCACGTTGAAGCGCGTGCGGACCTTCGACAGCGACTCCATGTAGCCCTTGAGCATCGACGTGCCGTCATGCACCGCGACGATCCGCGCGAGCCCGATGAATTCCTGGCCGATCGGACCCATCGGCACCTCGGCCGGATTGCCGTTGATGTCGATGTTGGCGGCCGCCACCTGGCCGGCCGGCGAGCGCGAGAACAGTTGCTTGACCCAGTTCACGACCCCCGTCTGCGCCTTCTTGATCGTCACGTTCGCGAGCGACGGGTTGTCCCACGACGTCTGGTCGTACGCGGTCTCGAGGATCTTGCGGATCGGCGAATCCTGCGGGTCGCCGAGGCGGTTCATCCCGTCGACGGCCTGGCCGAAGCTGCTGAAGCCCTGCACGGCGATGCCCTGCATGAACTTCTGCCAGTGCTGCGCATACTCGGTCTTGTACATGCCGACGAGCGTTTTCTGGATCTGCTCGGGGCTGCCCTCGAGCGTCAGGTCGTCCTGCGTCGACGTGTTCAGCACCCAGTCCTTCGCCTGCAGTTCCTTGGTCGCCGCGTCGCGGATCGCCGGCTGCACGTAGTCGAACCACGCTTCGCGCGTGAACGTGCCCGGAATCGCGTAGCTGCCTGCCACGAGCCCCTGGTT
The DNA here is from genome assembly GCF_024704855.1 of Burkholderia sp. HAN2018. Classification (NCBI taxonomy): domain Bacteria; kingdom Pseudomonadati; phylum Pseudomonadota; class Betaproteobacteria; order Burkholderiales; family Burkholderiaceae; genus Burkholderia; species Burkholderia sp. HAN2018. The sequence goes on from NZ_QOBB01000118.1 coordinate 21,489, forward strand.
GCCGTCGCCGACGATGCGCGCGATGGTCATCGGCGCGAAGCGGGTCGACGCGCGCGCCTTGATTTCCTCGTACACGCGCTGGCGGGCCGGCATGCCGCGCACGACGCGGCGCAGGTTCTCGCGGGTCTGGTCGACGAGCGCGAGGTTCGCGTCGATCATCGGCCAGTCGTCGTCGTTCACGCGCGACAGGTAGAACGAGATCATGCGCTCGGCGCTCTTGATCATCTCGTCGCGCGGCATGTTGCCGCGATTCGTCTCGAGCCAGCCGCGCCAGAAGCGGGCGAGCTGGTCGGTCAGGTGCGCCTGTTCGACGTGACGCTTGTCGGACAGCATCAGGTACGTCTTGAGCGCGTTGTACGCGTCCTGCACGTTGGTCGGCGACGCGTCGCTGTAGAGGCCGCCCTGCGGAGCGGCCGGCTGTTGCGCGGCGGCCGGCGCGGTGCCGGACGCGGCCAGTGCGGCACCGGCCTGCGGC
>NZ_QOBB01000119.1:0-21576 GCF_024704855.1 Burkholderia sp. HAN2018
GACGGCGCGTTCGCCGAGCAGGCCGCGCGCATCGCCGCGCATGCGCGCAGCGGCGGCCGCGTGCTTGCGCTGGACGTGCCGAGCGGCCTCGACAGCGATACGGGCCAGATCGTCGGCGCGGGCGTCGCCGTCGCCGCCACCCATACGCTCACTTTCGTCGGCGCGAAGCCGGGCCTCTACACCGGCGAAGGCCGGGATCTCGCCGGCGCGATCGACGTCGAATCGCTCGACGTCGCGCCACCCGCCGCGCCGGCCATCGTACTGAACGCGCCCGCGCGGTTCGCCGCCGCCCTGCCCGCGCGCGCATTCGCGTCCCACAAGGGCACGTACGGCAGCCTCGCGGTACTCGGCGGCGACACCGGCATGTGCGGCGCGCCGATCCTGGCCGCGCGCGCCGCGCTGTTCGCCGGTGCCGGTAAGGTGCATGTCGGCTTCCTCGGCACCGGCGCGCCGCCGTACGATCCGCCGTTCCCCGAACTGATGCTGCACGCGGCCGACACCCTCGACCCCGGCGCGATGACCGCCATCGCCGCAGGCTGCGGGCTGGGCACGCGCGAGGCCGCGGCGACGCTCGTGCGCGACGTACTTGCCCACGACGCCGCAACGCTGCTCGATGCCGACGCGCTGAACCTCGTCGCGACGCATGCGGATCTCGCGGCCGCCGTCGCCACGCGCGGTGCGCGCGGTTATCCGTGCGTGCTGACGCCGCATCCGCTCGAGGCCGCGCGGCTGCTCGGCTGCGACACGGCGGCGATTCAGCGCGACCGCCTCGCGGCCGCGCAGGCGCTCGCGTCACGTTATGCGGCCATCGTCGTGCTGAAAGGCTCGGGCACGGTGATTGCGGCGCCCGACGGCCGCATGACGATCAACCCGACCGGCAACGCGGCGCTCGCCACGGGCGGCACCGGCGACGTGCTCGGCGGCCTGATCGGCGCGCTGCTCGCGCAACGCGTCGCGCCGTACGAAGCGGCGCTGGCAGGCGTCTACCTGCACGGCCTCGCGGCCGACACGCTGACCGCGAACGGAACCGGCCCGGCCGGACTCACGGCAGGCGAACTCGCGCCGATGGTCCGCACGCTGGTCAATCGCCTTTTTTATGCGTCGCCGCGCGCCGGCACATAACGCCGCTATACTGACTGCCCCGCCGCACGGCGGGCCCTCTCGTCCGCCGGCCTTCCGATCCCGATGAGCCGGCGCGGCATTCCTCCCGATTCACGCTTCACTCGAACCGCCATGACGCTGAATTCGCTCCCCGCCTGGACTGCCCTTCAATCCCACTTCGAACAGATCCGTCACGCCCGGCTGCGCGACTGGTTCGCGCCGGAACACGACCACGCGCCGACCCGCGCCGAACGCTTCACGATTCCGGGCGGCGGTCTCGCGGCCGATTTCTCGAAGAACCGCATCAACGACGAAACGCTGCGCCTGCTCGTCCAGCTCGCGCGCGACGCGGGTGTCGAGGCGCGCCGCGACGCGATGTTCGCGGGCGAAATCGTGAACCCGACCGAAGGCCGTGCCGCCCTGCACACTGCGCTGCGCGCGACCGATCCGCAAGCGCCGTTCCACGCGCAGGTGAGCGCCGAGCGCGCGAAGATGGCGACGTTCGCTCGCGCCGTGCGCAGCGGCACCTGGACGGGCTACACCGGCAAACGCATCCGCCACGTGATCAACATCGGCATCGGCGGCTCCGATCTCGGGCCGAAGATGGTCGTGCACGCGCTGCACCACGTCGCGACGCCCGAAATTTCCACGCACTTCGTGTCGAACGTCGACGGCGCCGATCTCGCACGCGTACTCGAACAGGTCGATCCCGAGGAAACGCTCGCGATCATCGTGTCGAAGACCTTCACGACGCTCGAGACGATGACGAACGCACGTTCGCTGCGCGACTGGTTCGTCGCGCGCGGCTGCCCCGAGGACGCGCTTGCAAAGCACTTCGTCGGCGTGTCGGCGAACCCGGCCGAAGTCGTGAAGTTCGGCATCGCCGCGGACAACGTGTTCGAAATGTGGGACTGGGTCGGCGGCCGCTATTCGTTGTGGTCGGCGGTCGGGCTGTCGATCATGATCGCGATCGGCCCCGAGCAGTTCGACGAGCTGCTGGCCGGCGCGAACGACATGGACCGTCATTTCCGCGAGGCGCCGCTCGAGCGCAACCTGCCCGTGCTGCTCGGCCTGATCGGCATCTGGTACCGGAATTTCTTCGGTTCGCAGAGCTATCTCGTCGCGCCGTATTCGGAAGCGCTGCACTACCTGCCGTCGTACCTGCAGCAGCTCGAAATGGAAAGCAACGGCAAATCCGCGCGCCTGGACGGCACCTTCGTCGACTACCCGACGTCGGCCGTCACGTGGGGCGAGCCGGGCACCAACGGCCAGCATGCGTTCTTCCAGATGCTGCACCAGGGGCCGACGATCGTGCCGATCGACTTCATCGCGGTGCTGACGCCCGAGCATCCGCTCGCAAGCCACCACCCGAAGCTGCTCGCAAACTGCTTCGCGCAGAGCGAGGCACTGATGCTCGGCCGCACGCTGGAGGAAGCACGCAAGGTCGCGGGGCCGGGCAAGGAAGCGCTCGCGCCGCACCTGACGTTCCCGGGCAACCGCCCGACGACGACGCTGCTCGTCGATGCGCTGACGCCGCGCACGCTCGGCGCGCTGATCGCGCTGTACGAACACAAGGTGCTCGTGCAGGCAACGGTGTGGGACATCAATCCGTTCGACCAGTGGGGCGTCGAGCTCGGCAAGATTCTCGGCAAGGTGGTGGAAGCCGACCTGTCGGCCGAGTCGGTCGATCCGGCGAAGCACGACTCGTCGACCACCGCGCTGATCGAGCGCGCCCGCGCGGCGTTGAAGCGCTGAGGCGTTTGAGGCACTGACGCAGCGGCGTCATGCCCATGCCGGCCGCTCGGCGCACGCCGCGCGGCCGGCAAAAGCATTCAGCCGTTGCGCTGCGCCGCGCGCGGCTCGACGATGCGCCCGGCGTCGAGCGTCACCGTCGTCGCGCAGCGGCGTGCCAGTTCGGCATCGTGCGTGACGAGCACGAGCGTTGCACCGTTCGTGCGGTTCAGTTCGAACATCAGGTCGATGACCGCATGGCCCGTGGCCGCATCGAGGCTGCCGGTCGGCTCGTCGGCGAAGAGGATCGCCGGGCGCGTGACGAATGCGCGCGCAAGCGCGACGCGCTGCTGCTCGCCGCCGGACAACAGCTTCGGATAATGCGCGGTGCGTTCGCCGAGACCGACCTGCACGAGCAGCGCCCGGGCGCGATCGGCGGCATCGCGCGCACTGATGCCGCCCTGCAACTCGAGCGGCAGCATCACGTTCTCGAGCGCCGTCAGGTGCGGCATCAACTGGAACGACTGGAATACGAACCCGACTGCGCCGTTGCGCAGCGCAGCGCGCGCGTCCTCGTCGAGCTGGTCGAGCGCGCGACCGAGCAGGCGAACCGTGCCGCTCGTCGCGCTGTCCAACCCCGCAAGCAGGCCGAGCAGCGTCGATTTACCCGACCCCGACGCGCCGACGATCGCGAGACTGCTGCCCGGCCGCACGGCGAGCGTGATGCCGTCGAGGATCGTCAGCTCGCCGGTTGCGTCGGCGACCCGCTTGCACACGTCATGGACTTCGATGATCGGATCGGTAATCTTGAACATGGACACGAGATTTCGCTGGAAAAGACGCGCGGCGATCGCCGCGCTGCTGGGTACGCTGCTGGCCGCCGCCGTGCCCGCACGCGCCGCGACGACACCGGCCGCGACATCGGGCCAGCCCGTGATCGTCGTGCTCGGCGACAGCCTGTCGGCCGAATACGGGCTGCCGCGCGACACCGGCTGGGTGGCGTTGCTGCGGCAACGGCTCACGACCGAGCGAATCGATTATAGCGTCGCGAACGCCAGCGTCAGCGGCGACACCACGAGCGGCGGCCGCGCGCGGCTGCCTGCGGTGCTGCAGCGGCTCAAGCCGTCGATCGTCGTCGTCGAGCTCGGCTCGAACGATGCGCTGCGCGGCGTGCCGCTCGCGACGACCGAACAGAACCTGCGCGACATCATCGCCGGTGCGCGGCAAGCGCGGGCCAGGGTCGTGCTGGTCGGCATGTACGTGCCGCCCAACTACGGCCCGGACTACACGCAGAAGTTCCACGCCGTCTATACGCGGCTGTCGAAGGATCTCGGCGTGCCGCTCGTGCCGTTCCTGCTGGCCGGCATCGAGAACAAGCCCGAGATGTTCCAGGCCGACCAGATGCATCCAGCGCAGCAGGCTCAGGGCATTCTGCTCGACAACGTCTGGCCGGCGCTGAAACCGCTGCTCGGCAAGCCGCGCGGCTGACGCTGCCTCGCCCCGCCGGAAAGCAAAAAGCCCCGCGTGAAGCGGGGCTTTTTGTTGCGGGCGAAACGATGCTCAGTTGTCGCCGTCCGGCGACTGGCTGGCCGTCGAGCCGTACAGCTTCACCTTCGAGCGATCGCGCAGCGCGGCGAGATACGCTTCGCCTTCGCTCTGCGCGTCGACCTGCGCCATCTGCTGCTGCGCGGCCGCCAGTTGCTGCGGATCGACCGCCGAACCCGGGATCACCGCGTTCACGCGATAGATCGCATAGCCGTCCGCGCCGAGATCGACACCGACGTAGGCCGGCAGCGTCTTCGCATCGACCTTGTAGACGGCGCTCAGCGCAGCCGGCGTCAGGCCCTGCGACTGCGTACGCGATACCTTCTGCGCGGCCGCGAACCCGTCGGTCGACTTCGACTTCTGCAGTTCGGCCAGCTTCGCCGCGCCGTCCTTCTTCGCGAGTTCGGCAGCCTGCTCGGCGACCACCTTCTGGCGCACGACGTCCTTGATCGCGTCGAGCGCGGGCACGGCAGCCGGCTTGTAGTCGGTCACACGCGCCGAGATCAGCGTGTTGTTGCCGACGTCGATCGCCTGCGTGTTGTTCTGGTTCTTCACCGAGTCGTTTGCGAACACGGCGGCCAGGAACTTCGGATTGTTCAGCGGGCTCGTCGGCGGCAACTGCGGATTCGGCGTCGGCGTGACGGTAGCCGTCTGGATCGTCAGCTTGTACTTGTCCGCAGCCGGCTGCAGCGTCTTCGCCTTTTCGTAGACGGTGGACGTGAAGCCTTCCGCGTTGTCCGTGAACGCCTTCGATGCGTACTGCTGCTTCAGGTCGGCTGCGATCTGGTCCTTCACTTCCGCGAACGGCTTGACGGCCGCCGGCTTCACTTCCGTTGCCTTCAGGATGTGGAAGCCCAGATCCGACTGCACGACACCGCTCACATCGCCTTGCTTGAGCGCGAACGCGGCATCGTCGAACGCCTTGCCGCCCGCCGTCGAGCCGCGCGTGATGAAGCCGAGGTCGCCGCCCTTCGCGGCCGACGGCGCATCCTGCGAGTCCTTCTGCGCGATCTGCGCGAACTGGTCCGGGTGCGCCTTCACGTCGGCAAGCAGTTGCTCGGCCTTCGTCTTCGCTGCAGTCTTGTCGGCCGCGCTTGCGCTGCCCGGTGCGGCGATGAAGATGTGGCTCACGCGCACCTGCGCTTCGGTGCGGAAGTGCGTCGGGTTGTCATCGTAGAACTTCTTGATGTCCGCGTCGGTCGGCTGCGCGCTCGCGGCCGCTGCCGCCGGCGAATAGACGAGGTACTGGATCGTCGCGGTCTCCGGCGTCGCGAAGCTCTGCTTGTGCGCGTCGTAGTACGCGGTGAGCTGCGCGTCGGTCGGCTGGACCTTTGCGGCGAAGTCGCTCGTCTTCAGCACGAGCGCCTGCACTTCGCGCTGCTGCGCGGCGAGTTCGGACAGACGTTGCGCGAGGCTCTTCGGCGTGAACGCGCTCGACACGATGCTGGCCGGAATCTGCTGCAGCGCGAGGCTGTAGCGCACGCGCTCCTGGTACTGCTCGGGCGTCATCCCCTGGAACGACAGCAGCTGCGCATAGCGCTCCACGTCGATCGACCCGTCGGGCTTCTTCAGCGACGCGATCATCGGGTCGCTCATCAGTGCGTCGCGCACGGCGTTGTCCGATGCGGTCAGGTGCAGGCGTTGGGTCTCGTCGGCCAGCACGCGTTGCTGGATCAGGCCGTCGAGCACCTGCTTGCGGTGCTCGGGCGTATCGAACATCTTGATGTCGAACTGCCCGCCGAGTGCCTGGCGCGCCTGGTCGATCTGCTGGCGGAACGCGCCGTCGAATTCGACCCGCGTGATCTTGTGCCCGTTGACTGCCGCGACGTTCGCACTATCGTCGAAGAAGCCGCGGAAGCCTTGGATCCCGACGAAACCCAGCCCCGGCAACACGATCAGGAGCAGGAGCGCCATCATCAGGCGCTGGTGATTACGGAAGAAATCGAGCATGCGTGACGGGAAAATTGGACAAAACGCCCGATATTACAACATACGGGGTGGAACGGGAGAAAAGCGGCGGCGCCCGCGGCGATCACCACAGGAAGTACAGGCAAAAATACCCGTCTTTCAGAACCGGGCACGCACCGTCACCCGCCTCTCCTCGCGAAGTTCGAAAAGCAGCTCGCCCAATGATCGTCCCCCATCGCGGCCGCCCAGGCTCCCGGCAGCACACGATCACTCGTTCGCGGAGCGGCTTGCCCGATGCGGGGCTGGCGTCATTCGCGCCGACGACCGCACGGCACCGCCAGGACCGCGAATCGAGCCAACGGAACGCGCCCGACACGGGAGCACACGGCACAAGCCCGGCATGGGCCGCGAGAAACGTGACGACCGGAAAGGCGACAAGAATCAACCGCACGATGCCGATCGGTCGACACCGCCCTAACGAGTCGTCGGACTTTGCATATCGAAAATAGATCGTTCGTGCCGCATCGCAAGCCGGATACGCTTTTCGCGCCGTGCAATCCGTGCCACGCTCGTCGACGAAACGATGAACGGGTGCGGCCCATTCGACCATTCAACCCTACCGCACCACTCGATGAGTTTTCTTCACCACGCGCGCCTCGTCGCATTCGCTGCCTCTGTCGGCCTTCTGGCGGGCTGCAATGGGGAAAGTGTCGATAGCTCGGGCGTTTCGCCCGTCGCGACGAAAAATGCCGCAAACAGTGCCACGCTATTCACGATTCCGCTGTACCAGTTCTACGCAACCCGACAGAGCTACATCGCTCAGGGCCTTGCGCCGAATACGTTTGTGCACAGTCGCCAGCTGTCCGACGCTTCGTCCACCTCGGTGACGAAGCCCAATCACGACACGCTGTATTCCGTCGCCATGCTTCAACTGGACGCCGGTCCTGTTCAGATCGACACACCCGCCAGCGGCACCCGCTACTTCTCCCTCGCGCTGATGGACGCCTATACGAACAACTTCGCGATTCGCGGCACGAGCGCCGACAACGGTGTCGCGAAGGTCTTTTGGGTCGTGGGGCCGAACTGGCAGGGAACGGCCCCGGCAGGCGTCACCGTGCTCCGCTCCTCGACCAACGCGGTGTGGGCGTTGGCGCGGACTTACGTGAGCGATGCGAACGATTACCCCGCCGCGTGGGCCGTTCAGAATCAACTGGTCGTGTCGCGCCCCGCTGGAACCGGTGTCGCTGCGTGGGACAGCGTGGACACGCAAAAGCCGCCCGGTTATGCCAACTGGCCATCTTATTTTCAGTACGTGAACCGGCTCTTGAAAAAGAGTCCGCCGACGCCGCAGGATACGGCCGAGGCAACGAACGCACTCGACGTGACAGGTATAGGTCCGGCGCAGACCTTCAACGCATCGTCCGCCGACGTCGCATCGATCGACGCAGGCGCGGCAGAGGCGCTGGCGAGTCTGACGGGCGGCGGAACGCAGCAAGCCGCCGCCCAGACGAGTACCGACGCAAATGGCTGGACAGGCGGCCCGGCCAACGTCGGCAACTACGGAACCCAGTACACGCTACGGGCGCGCGTTGCGCTGAACGGCCTCGGTGCGCTGCCCGGCAGCGAAGCGATCTACTACACCAGTACGGGAGCGGCGAACACGTCGGGGGCGAATTACGACGGCAACGGCGTCTATCAGATGACGTTCCCGGCGGGACAGCTTCCTCCGGCTCGCGCCTTCTGGTCATTGACGTTGTACGCCGGCACGAACCAGGCGCAGGCTTTCTTTTATCCGAATCCCGATCGAATCTATGCGCTGTCCTATCCGGCGTCGAACTTTCAGTTCGCGAGCGACGGCTCGCTCGTGCTCACCATCAGCCATGTGCGACCCGCGGGCGTACCCGCCAGCAACTGGCTGCCGGCCCCTGCCGGCGCGTTCAATCTGACGCTGCGCACCTACTTGCCGGACGCCCCGCTCCTGAACGGAACCTACAAGTTGCCACCGGTAATACGCGTTCAGTAATACCGCCCCGCGCGAGCCGGAAAAACCGGCGCCTCTGTGGCGAGAAAGCATGAAAAACCCGCGACCGCGTTCGAGCGGTCGCGGGTTTTCCGTTCTGACGGCGGCGCGCCCCGGAAGCCGCGCAGACGATTTCCCCCGCCGTTTGTGCGTTCGGTTTGCGCCCGCGATCTGGCGCAAACCAAACGCACAAACAACAATGCCCGCACGAGGCGGGCATTGTTGTTTGTTTGGCGGAGCGGACGGGACTCGAACCCGCGACCCCCGGCGTGACAGGCCGGTATTCTAACCGACTGAACTACCGCTCCTTGGTCTGGCTGAATCAGGAAACTGGTGGGTGCTGAGGGGTTCGAACCCCCGACCTACGCCTTGTAAGGGCGCCGCTCTACCAGCTGAGCTAAGCACCCGTTTCCGATTCGTTCTGGCTGCGATCTGCGTTTCGGCATCAACAACCAGCGAGCCCGCAAGTTTAATTCATCCCCGATCATTTTGCAAAGCCCCGGCACGAATATTTTTCACGCTCGCGCATACGATTCCGGGACGCATAAAAAAACCCGCGGCCAAGCCGCGGGTTTCGTGAACAACCGTCAGAACGAACGGCGCTCCGATGCTCAGTGCTTGACGAATTCCGTCGAGCCGGCATCCTTCGCCGCATCGGCGACCGGTGCCGCCGCCTTCGCCTCTTCTTCCGGCGGCAGCGGGGTCGGCGAACGCTCGAGCGCGAGTTCAAGCACCTTGTCGATCCAGCGGACCGGCACGATCTCGATCGCGTTCTTCACGTTGTCCGGAATCTCGGCGAGATCCTTGACGTTCTCTTCCGGGATCAGCACGAGCTTGATGCCACCGCGATGCGCTGCGAGCAGCTTCTCCTTCAGGCCGCCGATCGGCAGGACTTCACCACGCAGCGTGATTTCGCCCGTCATCGCGACATCGGCACGCACCGGGATACCCGTCAGCACCGACACCAGCGCGGTCGTCATCGCTCCGCCGGCGGACGGACCGTCCTTCGGCGTCGCACCTTCCGGCACGTGGATGTGGATGTCCTGCTTCTCGAACGCTTCGTCCTTGATACCCAGACGCCGCGAACGCGAGCGCACGACCGAACGTGCCGCCTCGACCGACTCCTTCATCACGTCGCCGAGCGAACCCGTACGGATCACGTTGCCCTTGCCCGGCATCACTGCGGCTTCGATCGTCAGCAGATCGCCACCGACTTCCGTCCACGCGAGGCCCGTCACCTGACCGACCTGGTTTTCCTTCGCCGCGAGGCCGAAGTCGTACTTGCGCACGCCGAGGAAGGTATCGAGGTTCTCGCCGTCGACCTTGATCGCGCCCGATGCCTTCTTCAGCAGCAGCATCTTCACGACCTTGCGGCAGATCTTCGACACTTCCCGCTCGAGCGAACGCACACCGGCTTCGCGCGTGTAGTAGCGGATGATGTCGCGGATCGCCTGCTCGGTGACCTCGATCTCGCCTTCCTTCAGCCCGTTGTTCTTCTTCTGCTTCGGCAGCAGGTAACGCTGGGCAATGCTGACCTTCTCGTCTTCCGTGTAGCCCGACAGACGGATCACTTCCATCCGGTCGAGCAGCGGCGGCGGGATGTTCAGCGAGTTCGACGTCGCGACGAACATCACGTCCGACAGGTCGAAGTCGACTTCGATGTAGTGGTCGGCGAACGTGTGGTTCTGTTCCGGATCGAGCACCTCGAGCAGCGCCGACGACGGATCGCCGCGGAAATCCATGCCCATCTTGTCGACTTCGTCGAGCAGGAAGAGCGGATTGCGCACGCCGACCTTCGTGAGGCTCTGCAGGATCTTGCCCGGCATCGAACCGATATACGTACGACGGTGGCCGCGGATCTCGGCTTCGTCACGCACGCCGCCGAGCGCCATCCGGACGAACTTGCGGTTCGTCGCACGGGCGATCGACTGGCCGAGCGAGGTCTTGCCGACGCCCGGGGGCCCGACGAGGCACAGGATCGGCGCCTTGACCTTGTCCACGCGCTGTTGCACCGCGAGATACTCGAGGATGCGTTCCTTCACCTTCTCGAGGCCGAAGTGATCTTCGTCGAGCACCTGCTCGGCGTTCGACAGGTCGTTGTTGACCTTGCTCTTCTTGCGCCACGGCAGGCCGATCAGCGTGTCGATGTAGTTGCGCACGACGGTGGCTTCCGCCGACATCGGCGACATCAGCTTCAGCTTCTTCAGCTCGGCGTCGGCCTTCTTCTTCGCTTCCTTCGGCATGCGCGCGGCGTTGATGCGCTTCTCGAGTTCCTCGAGATCCGCACCCTCTTCGCCTTCGCCCAGTTCCTTCTGGATCGCCTTGACCTGCTCGTTCAGGTAGTACTCGCGCTGGCTCTTTTCCATCTGGCGCTTCACGCGCCCGCGGATGCGCTTTTCGACCTGCAGGATGTCGATCTCGGCTTCGAGCTGCGCGAGCAGGTGCTCGAGGCGCTCGATGACCGGGAACATCTCGAGGATGTGCTGCTTCTGGTCGAGCTTCAGCGGCAGGCGCTCGGCGATCATGTCGGCGAGGCGGCCGGCTTCGTCGATGCCCGACAGCGACGTGAGGATCTCCGGCGGGATCTTCTTGTTCAGCTTCACGTACTGGTCGAACTGCGACACGATCGCGCGGCGCAGCGCTTCCGTTTCAGCGCTGTCGGCGTGATCGGGCTCGAGCGGCATCACTTCGCAGGAGAATTGCGTTTCCTGCTCTTCGATCGACAACGCCTTCGCACGCTGCAGGCCCTCGACGAGCACCTTCACGGTGCCGTCCGGCAGCTTCAGCATCTGCAGGATGTTGGCGATACAACCGACCTCGTACATGTCCTTTTCGGTCGGTTCGTCCTTGGCCGCGGTTTTCTGGGCGACAAGCATGATGTGCTTGCCGCCTTCCATCGCTGCTTCGAGGGCCTTGATCGATTTCGGCCGGCCCACGAAGAGCGGAATGACCATGTGCGGGAAAACGACGACATCCCGCAGCGGCAGCAGCGGGAGCGTGATGCGTTCCGGCGGAAGAAGTTGGGTGCCTGACATTTCATTTCCCCATGAGTGGAATCAATTGTTCGGTAATTGAGGCCGCCACAACGAATTGCAAGCCTTCAAGTGCGGGAAATATTCGGTAAGAAAGTAACCACCGCGAGTCGAGTCAGAGTTACCCACAAGATAAACGAAAAAAAGCCGCCCACGGACTCATGAACGGCCTTTTTCGCAGAACATCGTCGGCAAGCCGGTCAGTTCGAACCCGCCACCTTCGGCGTGTCCTCGTAGATCAGCAAAGGCTTGCCGTCGCCATCGATGACGTTTTCGTCGATGATGACCTTGCTGACCCCTTTCATCGTCGGCAACTCGTACATCACGTCGAGCAATGCCTGTTCGATGATCGAACGCAAACCGCGCGCGCCGGTCTTGCGGCGGATCGCCTTGCGGGCGACTGCCTGCAGCGCGCCCGGCCGGATCTCCAGCTCGACGCGCTCCATCGCGAACAGTTTGTGATACTGCTTGACGAGCGCATTCTTCGGCTCGACCAGGATCTTCATCAGCGCCGCTTCATCGAGCTTGCCGAGCGTCGCGACCACCGGCAGGCGGCCGATCAATTCGGGGATCAGACCGAATTTGATCAGGTCTTCCGGCTCCGTTTCACGCAGCACTTCGCCCGCGTCACGCTCCTGCTTGCTCTTGACCGTCGCACCGAAGCCGATACCGGTTTTCTCGGTACGATCGGTGATCACCTTTTCGAGACCGTCGAACGCACCGCCGCAGATGAACAGGATATTGGTCGTGTCGACCTGGATGAAATCCTGGTTCGGGTGCTTGCGGCCGCCCTGCGGCGGCACCGACGCCATCGTGCCCTCGACGAGCTTCAGCAGTGCCTGCTGGACGCCCTCGCCCGACACGTCGCGCGTGATCGACGGGTTGTCCGACTTGCGGCTGATCTTGTCGATTTCGTCGATGTAGACGATCCCGCGCTGGGCCTTGTCGACCTCGTAGTTGCAGTTCTGCAACAGCTTCTGGATGATGTTCTCGACGTCCTCGCCGACGTAGCCGGCTTCGGTCAGCGTCGTCGCATCGGCGATCACGAACGGAACGTTGAGCAACCGCGCGAGCGTCTGCGCGAGCAGCGTCTTGCCGGAGCCCGTCGGGCCGATCAGCAGGATGTTGCTCTTCGACAGCTCGACGTCGTCCTTCTTGTCGAGATGCTTCAGGCGCTTGTAGTGGTTGTACACGGCCACCGCGAGGATCTTCTTCGCGCGCTCCTGGCCGATCACGTACTGATCGAGGATGTCGCGAATTTCCTGCGGGCTCGGCAGATCCGACCGGGACAGGCTGGCCTCGACGCCGGCGGCAGCCGCCTCGTCGCGAATGATTTCGTTGCAGAGGTCGATACATTCATCGCAGATGAACACCGACGGGCCCGCGATGAGTTTTTTCACCTCATGCTGGCTTTTTCCGCAAAACGAGCAATACAACAGCTTCTCGCTGTTCGAACCTTTTTTGTCCGCCATGAATGTAGAGCCTCCGGACAGGTAAATGACATGATACGCCGAATGCTCCGGGCACCGCGCCTAGGGCGCGACCGGAGCCGACCGGATGCGCTTGCCGCAGATGCTCTGGGCGTTCGGGAAGTCGCAGGGGCGCCGCACGAATCGGGGCGGCACCCCACTTAAGCTCACGGGCGCTTCAGCAGCACCTGGTCGATCAGCCCGTACGCCTTCGCATCCTCGCTCGACATGAAGTTATCACGGTCGGTGTCGCGCGCGATGCGTTCGACGTCCTGGCCCGTGTGCTGCGCGAGCAACTGGTTCAGCCGCTCCTTCAGGTAGAGGATTTCGCGCGCCTGGATCTCGATGTCCGATGCCTGGCCGCGTGCGCCGCCGAGCGGCTGGTGAATCATCACGCGCGAGTTCGGCAGCGCGAAACGCTTGCCCTTCGCGCCCGACGCGAGCAGGAACGCGCCCATGCTGGCCGCGAGGCCCATGCACAGCGTCGACACGTCCGGCTTGATGAACTGCATCGTGTCGTAGATCGCCATGCCGGCCGACACCGACCCGCCCGGGCTGTTGATGTACAGGCTGATGTCCTTGTCGGGATTCTCGCTCTCGAGGAACAGCAACTGCGCGACCACGAGGTTGGCGGTCTGGTCGTTCACTTCGCCGACCATGAACACCAGGCGCTCCTTCAGGAGACGCGAATAGATATCGTACGAACGCTCGCCGCGGCCGCTCGTTTCGACGACGATCGGCACCAGCCCCAGCGCTTGCGCCTCGAAACCTTGCGGCGCGTTCGAAGCAAGCATGTCCAGCAATTCAGCGCGAGTGATCATTCAATGAACCTTGTTCGAATGGAAAATTGAACGGAAGGAAGCCGCCCGCTCAATCGCCATATTAATGGCAACCGTGCGCTTGACGTAAAAACGGCGTGCGGGCCGTCGCTCCGACAGCCGGCACGCCGCTAGAGCAACACTTACGCTTGCGCCGATGCGCTCGCGAGTGCTTCGAAGCTCACTTCCTTGTCCGTCACCTTCGCCTTGCCCAGCACGAAATCGACGACGTTGCTTTCAACGACGAACGCTTCCATCTCGGCGAGGCGCTGCTGGTTCGAATAATACCAGCGGACCACTTCCTTCGGGTCTTCGTAGCTCTTCGCGAACTCGTCGACTTCCGCGCGGATCTGTTCCGGCTTCGCTTCGAGGCCGTTCGACTTCACCAGCTCGGCCAGCACGAGGCCCAGCTTCACGCGGCGCTCTGCCTGCTCGGTGAACATCTCGGCCGGGATCGGTGCGTCCTTCGCGTTCGGCACGCCGCGCTGCGCCAGATCCTGGCGAGCCATTTCGACGAGGCGTTGCTGGTCCTGCTCGATCAGCGCCTTCGGCACGTCGAGTTCGGAGATCTTCAGCAGCGCGTCCATCACCTGGTTCTTGACGATCGATTGCGTGCGGCGCTTCGCTTCACGCTCGAGGTTTTCCTTGATCTCGGCGCGCATCTTCGCGAGATCGCCGTCTTCGATGCCGAGCGACTTCGCGAATTCACCGTCGATTTCCGGCAGGTGCGGCCACTCGATCTTCTTCATCGTGACCGTGAACTGGGCCGTTTTGCCTGCCACGTCCTTGCCGTGGTAGTCGTCCGGGAACTTCAGGTCGAACGTGCGCGCTTCGCCGACCTTCAGGCCCAGCGCCGCGGTTTCGAATTCCGGCAGCATGCGGCCTTCGCCGAGCACGAACGGGAAATCTTCGGCCGTGCCGCCCTGGAACGCGACGTCGTCGATCTTGCCGACGAAGTCGACCGTCACGCGGTCGCCGTTCTTCGCTGCGGTGTCCGCGCCGCCGTCGCCGTGCTCGCCGGCTTCGCCGCGTGCGTGGAAGTGCACGCGCTGCTTGCGCAGGATGTCCAGCGTGCGGTCGATTTCGGCGTCGCCGATCGACGTCGTCGAGCGCTCGACTTCAGCCGTCGCCAGATCGCCGATCTTGACTTCCGGGTAGACCTCGAACGTCGCGTCGAACGCGTATGCATCTTCAGCCTGCTCCTGCTTCGGCTCGAAGCTCGGCTGGCCGGCGACGCGCAGGTTTTCCGCGCGGCTGATCGTGAAGAATTCCTGGCCGATCTTGTCGCTCAGCACTTCCGCTTCGACCTGACCCGCGTACTGTTGCGCGACCATCTTCAGCGGCACCTTGCCCGGGCGGAAACCCGGCATGCGCACGTTCTTCGCGAGTTTCTGGATACGGGCGTCGATTTCCTTCTGCACGGTGTCTTTCGGCAGGGAAATCGTCACGCGGCGTTCAAGCTTGCCGAGGTTCTCAACAACGTTAGCCATGGCTTCAATCGTCCTAAAATTATTCGAGCGAATCGGGTTTTCCTTGCCGTGCCTGCCTGCGGCGTGATGTGCGTCACATACACTCGCCGCGCCGGAGCGCCACGCCATCCCTGCACGCGCCGGATGGCTAGCGCAAGCGGCTCGGAGCACGGCTTTGGCCGGAAGAATCGACTATTCTAGCAAACAATTTTCCTCACACCGCCAGATCGGCGCGACGCGCGTACGTCCGCACCGCGCCGGCAGCCCTTCGCACGGCGATGCGCGCGGATCGCCGCTATGCCGCATGGCGTATCCACCACGGGCCCGCCATCCTGTAAGCTCCGAATGAGGGTGCACCGCCGTCGCGCCCCAATATTCTTCACACCAATCACGCCTTCCGGAGACACCATGCCGCAACACCCGTCCGCGCCTGTCGTCGTCATCGCGCCCGATTCGTTCAAAGGCTCGCTTTCCGCCGAGCAGGTCGCGGACGCGATCGCCACCGGCATCCGCCGCGCCCGGCCCGACGCCGTCGTGCGCTGCTGCCCGATGGCCGACGGCGGCGAAGGCACGCTCGACGCGATGCTGGCAGGCGGCGGCACGCGGCGCACGCTGCGGGTAGCCGGTGCGTCGCTCGCGGCGCGCGACGCGGCGGTCGGCGTGATCGACGCGCGCACCGCGATCGTCGAAACAGCCGAGATCGTCGGCATCACGGACCCGGTCGGCATGAGCGTGCCGGTCGACGCGCGCAGCACGCGCGGGATGGGCGAGGCGATCCGCACGCTGCTCGACGAAGGCGTGCGCCGCTTCTTCGTCGCACTGGGCGGCAGCAGCACCAACGACGCGGGCGCCGGGCTGCTCGCAGGCCTCGGCCTGCAGTGCTTCGACGCGGGCGGCCAGCCGGTCGAGCCCGTGCCGTCGCGGCTCGCCGACATCGCGCGCGTCGACGCGTCGGGGCTCGACCCACGGCTGAAGGAAACCGAATTCATCGGCATGTCCGACGTCGACAACCCGCTGACGGGCGCGCACGGCGCAACCGCCGTATTCGGCCCGCAAAAGGGCGTGACGCCCGAGCAGGTCGCCACCCTCGACGCCGCACTCGCCCGCTTCGCCGACCTGCTCGAAGGCGCGCTCGACCGTCGCGGCCGCGACCTGCCGGGCGCCGGTGCCGCGGGCGGCCTCGGATTCGCGCTGCACATGCTCGGCGCGCAATTCGAAGCGGGGGCCGAGGTGGTCGCGCGGCAGGTCGGGCTCGACGCGGCGCTCGCCGGCGCGGGCTGGCTGATCACCGGCGAAGGCCGCTCCGACGTACAGACGCTGCACGGCAAGGCGCCGTTCATCGCGTGCCGCCACGCGCAGGTCGCGGGCGTACCCGCGTCGCTGCTGTCCGGCGCGGTCGACCCGGCCGCGCTGCCGCGCCTGTCCGAACATTTTTCCGGCTGCTTCTCGCCGGCTCCCGGGCCGATCACGCTCGACGTCGCGATCCGCGACGCGGCCAATCTGCTCGCGAACGAAGCGGAGCAATTGACACGCCTGAAGTACGGCGCACACTGACCGTTGACCCGAGCGCGCGATACAGGAACAATCGGGCCCGCCCTTTTTCTTCAGGATTCGACATGAAAGGCCGTCAAGCCGGGCTCGATCAGTTTCTGACCTATCGCCTCCACGCGCTCACGAAGCGATCCGACCGCGGGATCGGCGAGGTGTACCGGCACAAGCTCGACATCTCGCTGCCCGAGGCGCGCGTGATCGCCGCCGTCGGCGCCTTCGGCCCGTTCTCGATCATGGATCTGGCGCGCCACACCAATCTCGACAAGAGCCAGGCGAGCCGGGCAGCCGAAGCGCTGCTGCGCCAGGGGCTGCTCGAACGCAGCGCAAGCGAGGAGGATGGCCGGATCGTGTTGATCGCGCTGACCGCCGACGGCCGCGCGCTGCATCGCAAGATCATGCCGATCGTGCGCAAGTGGAACGATGGCTTGCTCGCATGCCTGTCCGACAGCGAACGCCAGACATTCGAGCGGCTGCTCGACAAGGTCGTCGCGCACGCGATCGAGCGGGACGACTGACCGGCACGCGGGCACGACGCCCGCAGTATTGATCCGATGAATTCGACGGGCCGCCCCGGTCGCCACACCAGCGACGCGGGCGGCCCGCTTTGCGTGATGCGTTGCGCGCGGCAACCGGATTGCAGCGCGCCACCTCGCCGGCATCGCGCATGCAGCGGCCCCGCCCGCACTTATAGCCCGCTGTTCGTCGCCCGCTGGCGCAGCAGCCCGAGCACCGCGTCGCAATACGGAGTCGGCACGTCGAGCTTGCGCCCGAGCTCGGGAAACACACCGAGGATCGGCCCGATCTCGAGCGCGCGGCCCGCTTCGAAATCCTGCAGCATCGACGTCTTGAACGCACCGAGCTTGCGCGTGACTGCGATCCGCTCGGGCCCGCTCATCCCCGTCGACAGGCCGAGCTTCGCGCCGATCGCGGCCGCCTCCTCCATCATCCGCAGCGCGAGACCCTGCGTGAACGGATCGTCGAGCAGCTGCTCGGCCGTCGATCCCGTCAGCGCGCTCAGCGGATTCATGTTCATGTTGCCCCACAGCTTCGTCCAGATCTCGGCCCGGATCGCCGGCGTCGACTCGACGTCGAAACCGCCCGCCGCGAGCGCGGCGGCGAACCGGGCAGCGGCCGTATCGAGCCGCGCATCGGGCGCCCCGACGATCAGCCGGTTGCCGCGCCCGCGCCGCACGACGCCCGGCGCGTCGGTACTCGACGACAAATGGACGACGCACCCGATCGCCTGTGCGGGCGGCAACGCTGCCGACACCGCGCCGGCCGGGTCGACCGCGTCGAGCGGCACGCCGTCGAGCGCGCCTTCGAGCCCGTGCGTGAACCACCACGGCAGCCCGTTCATCGCCGCGACGATCACGGTGTCCGGCCCGACCAGCGGCGCGATGCGCGCGGCCAATGCCGGCAGTGCCTGTGCCTTCAGCGCGATCACCACGTAGTCCTGCACGCCGAGCGCGGCCGCATCGTCACTCGCTCGCACCGGAACCGACGACGTCGTGCCCGCCTCGTCGATCACGCGCACGCCGTGCGCGTTCAGCGCGTCGAGCGTCGCGCCGCGCGCGTACGCGCTCACGGTCATCCCGGCCCGCGACAACGCGGCCGCGAGCAATCCGCCGATCGCGCCGACCCCGACCACCGCGGCGCGCACCGTCCCTGAATTCGTGTCGTTCATGATGAAATTCCGTCTCCTGGAAGCGGACGAGCATAACGCTCAATGGTTGCGGGCACAACCATTCACGCGCCCCGTGCGACGCACGGCGTTCGCATGCGTCAGCGCGGCTCGCCGCCGGCTTCCACCGGTTCGTCGTCGGCCGCGCCGCCCATCGCGCCGAGCACGCCGGCGATCTGGCTCTTGTCGTGCATGCCGAGCTTGCGGTACGCGCAGCGCAGGTAGTGGCGCACGGTCGTCGGCGAAATCGCCATCTGTTGCGCGACTTCCTTGTGCGAGCGCCCGGCGCCGTAATAGCGGATCGCCGCGAGCTCGCGCGGGCTCAGGCGGTCGAGCAGCGAGCGCGGCCGCGCCTCGATCTGGAACAGCCCCGCAACCGGCACGCACTGGATCCGCAACGCATCGCCGACGAACGGCTGGCCCGGCTGGCGCCGCAGGTGCGCAACGAGCGGCTCCGGCACGCGTGCACCGGCCCATGCCGGCCATTCGGTGCGCAGCACGTCGTCGAAACCATGATCGGCGTGATGCAGCACACCGAAGTTGTCGCACAACGCGCGGGCGGCCGGCGCAACCGCATCGCCGCGCTCGCGCGTGAGCTGCGCAGCGCGATTGATCGTCAGCGCCGCCGCGAGATGCGGAATCACTTCCTCGAAACGGCGTGCATCGTCATCGCTGAACGGACGGTTCAGGCCCTGACGGTAGATCGACATGAACGTCGTCAGGCCGAAACGGCGATCGAGCGTGCACACGCACATCAGTTGCGCGAGCCCGTACTTCACGCACCAGTCGCGAAACCGTGCATCGAGCCCCGGCTCGACGACCGACAGCCGCACCGCATGGCCGTGTGCGCCGCGCAGCGTGCGGTGCGCGAGCGGGTCGCAATCGCGCACGCGCTTCCAGTCGCTGAAGAACGCGTGCGGCAGACGGTACAGGAAGCTGTTGTGCATCACCGGGCCGGTCGGCACATGAGTCGCGACGCCTGTCCACGCGGCGTCGAACGGAATGAGCGCCTGCAGCAGCGAAAAGAAGCGGTATTCGAATTCGCCGATGCCGGACCGCGCGGCAACCGCGTACAGGTCGAGCAGCATCAACCCGAGCTCACGCTGCGATGCGTCGCCGCGCGTGACGCCGTCGAAATCCGCACGCCGGGACGGCAGCGGCGGCCAGGCGAAGTCGTCGAGCACGATGGCTGCCGGCACGTCACGCAGCGCTTCGAGATCCTGCCCGATATCCGTCGTGATCCTCACCTTCCGCTCCCCTGCCCGATCGGGCTGCTGACGTGCGCAACGACACCGGCCGATTATAGCGACCGGCTTTTTTGACAGGCCCCGGTGCCGGAACCGGCGCCAGCCCCATCCATTTGAACGGTGCGCGGCACGTTGCTGCTCCGCAGCACGCCGCGCGACGCCAGCGCGTCGCGACCATGCCGCGCACCTCGGGTTTTCCGCACCGTTCATCTGTACGACTGTTCGAAGGTTTTCCCGCTGCGGACACTGCGTCGCGACAACACCAACGACAAACCGATGCAGGACGGTATGGAGAACCCCACGTGACGAAACCCCGCTTCATCCGCACGGCCGCGGCCGTCGCGACGCTTGCCGCGTGCGGCGCCGGCGCGCATGCGCAGTCGACCCTCACGCTGTACGGCGCGCTCGATGCCGGCGTGCAATACCTGACGCATGCCGACGGGCGCCATTCGGCCGTGCAGTTGCAGAACTACGGCATCCTGCCTTCTCAGGTCGGGCTGAAGGGAAACGAGGATCTCGGCGGCGGCTGGCGTGCGCTGTTCAAGCTCGAACAGGGCCTCAACCTCAACGACGGCACCGCGACCGTGCCCGGCTACGCGTTCTTCCGCGGCGCGTACGTCGGCATCGCCGGGCCCGCGGGCACCGTCACACTCGGCCGTCAGTTCAGCGTGCTGTTCGACAAGACGCTGTTCTACGACCCGCTCTGGTACGCGTCGTACAGCGGCCAGGGCGTCATCGTGCCGATGAACGCGAACTTCATCGACCACTCCGTCAAGTACCAGTCGCCGACGTTCGCCGGCTTCGACGTCGAGGCGCTTGCCGCGACGTCCGGCGTCGCCGGCAATACGCGCGCCGGACGCGTACTCGAACTCGGCGGCCAGTACACGAGCAACGGCCTGTCGGTCAGCGCGGTGCTGCATCAGGCACACGGCGAGGTGTCGGCGGCCGACGACACGTCGGCGCGCCGCCGCGAACTCGGCACGCTCGCCGCACGCTATGCGTTCGCCGCGCTGCCGCTCACCGTCTATGCAGGTGTCGAACGCCTGACCGGCGACCTCGACGCCGCGCGCACGATCGTCTGGGGCGGTGCGCGCTACCTGACACCGAACGGGATCGGCCTGAACGCGGGCGTCTACCACACCGACTCGCGCGCGCCGGCCATCGGCCACCCGACGCTGTTCATCGCGAGCACCACGTATGCGCTGTCGAAACGCACCGTCGCCTACGTGAACCTCGGCTATGCGCGCAACAGCGGCCAGAGTTCGCAGACCGTCTACGAATACGACCCGACGCCGCTCGCCGGCGCATCGCAGTTCGGCGCGATGGTCGGCATGTACCACCTGTTCTGATTCCCCACACGAGACCCCGCCATGAAAACCCTGTCCCCGGATGCCGCACTCCCGCCCGACAGCCGCGCATCGGCCTTCGCGCGCTCAACGCTCGTCGCGCTCGTCGTGTTCGCAGCCATCACGCCGCTGCTGCTGCTCGTGGCGCCCGCCGTCGCCGGCCAGCTCGCGACGCAGCTCGGGCTGTCCGCCTCGCAGATCGGCACCTACTTCTTCGTCGAACTCGGTGCGTTCAGCCTCGCGACCGTGCCGTCGTACCTGTGGCTCGGTCGCATCGACGCACGCCGCGTGGCCGCGTTCGCCATTGCGCTGTTCGGCGCGGGCAACCTGCTGACCGCGCTGTGGATGCCGGGCTTCGTCGCGCTGCTCGCACTGCGCGCCGTGACCGCGCTCGGCGGCGGTTCGCTGATGGTGCTCTGCATGACGAGCGCCGCAACGAGCGAGAACAGCGACCGCGTGTACGGCCTGTGGGTCGTCGGCCAGTTGATCGCGGGCGCGATCGGCCTGTTCGTGCTGCCGCACGTGTTCGCGGCATTCGGGCTGCGCGCGCTGTACGTCGCGCTCGCCGGGCTCGCGCTGCTCGCCGCGCCGCTGTCGCGCGGCTTCCCGTCATCGCTGGGCGCACGAACCGCGCCTGCGCAACGCGCGCGCGGCGCGG
>NZ_QOBB01000120.1:0-21381 GCF_024704855.1 Burkholderia sp. HAN2018
CGAGCGCGCGGCCGGCCGCGCCCGGCGACGCATCGGCGCCCGGCAGCCGGCCCGCGGCATCGCGCAGCGGAAACAGGAACAGCGCGAGACAGCCGACGGCCGCACCGGTCGGCACGTCGATCGCGTGATGCTGGTAGGTCGTCAGCACCGACACGCCGATCGCCGCGAACCACAGGTGGAGCACGACGCGCGCGAGCGTGCCGCGCACGTGCTTCGCATAGACGACCCACAGCACGACGAGCAGCCCGATGTGCAGCGACGGCGCCTGGTTGAACGGCTTGTCGAACCCCATCAGCAGCGTGAACAGCGCACCGGCCACGCCGCCCGCGTCGGGCCGCTCGAACCCGAAGCGCAGCGGCCACGCGATGAAGCACGCGACCGATACCAGTTGCACGGTCAACAGCCGTTTCACGTGATCGAGCAGGTCGGCGCGGCGCGTCCAGAAGAAGAACGACAGCGCATACAGCAGGTCGATCGACCAGTACGGCACGATCGTCCACGGCACGAACGGGATCGCGTGCTCCCAGCCGAACGCGAAGGTCGGCACCGCCACGCGGCGCGCGGCGAGCCAGTTCGCGAAGCCGTAGGTCGAGAAGAACACGGCGCCCATCACCGCGAGCCAGCCGAGACGCAGCGCGAACGACGCGTCGCGTGCGCCGGCCGCCGACGCCTGCGCCGCCAGGCCGCGCGCGTCGCCGCCGAATTCGCTCATGACGCGTCGACCCGCTGCGCGAGGCTGACCGTGAAAATGCCCATTTCGTCGATCCGCTGGTCGAGCTTGCGGAACCCCGCGCGCGCGACGAGTTCGTCCATCTCGGCCTGCGAGCGGCGGCGCATCACCCAGGTCGCCTCGCCGCGGTGATTGTTCAGTGCGCGCGCGATGAATTCGAGCTGCGGATGCCACGGCTGCCCCGTATAGACGAGATAACCGCCCGGCGGCACGGCCTGCGCGAGCCCGCGCAGCGAGCGCTCGATCAGCGCGTTCTCGCCGAACAGTTCGTAGAGGCCCGACACGATCGCGAGCGTCGGACGCGGCTCGAGCGTCGCGAGCGACGCCTCGTCGAACGCGTCGCCGCGCTCGAAGCGCGCGATCGGCTCGAGGCCGCGCTGCGCGATCAGCACGCGCCCGGCCTCGACGTTCGGCGGGCTGTAGTCGCGCAGCGTGATGTCGTCGGGCGCCGCGCCGTCGCGTTCGGCGGCCGACGCGATCGCGTCGAGCACGTAGCGCCCGTGCCCGGCCGCGATGTCGACGATCCGCACCGGCGTGCCGTGGCCGCGCAGGCGGCCGATCGCCGCGCCGATCAGCTCCTGCAGATGCACCTTGCGCTGGCGGATGCCGACCCAGCCCGGCGAATCGAGATACGTGCGGTCGATCAGCGCACCGACGCCGAGCCGCCCCTGCGCGCGGTTGCGATACACGTAATCGAGCGTCGAGCCCGAATCGAAACCGAGCCGCAGCCCGAGCGCGATACCGTCCGACAGCGCGCCGCCGGCCTTCAGGCCGGCTCGCGTGAGCGCCCAGTACGCACGCGCGAACGCATTCGCGGGCGGGCGGCCGAGCGCCGCGTATTCATCGTGGAACGCACCGCGCCGGTCGGCATCGGCGAGCGACACGCGCGGGCTCGGCGCATCGAATTCGCGCAGCACGAATGCGCGCAGCGGCGCGAGCGCCTGCGCGCGATCGCGTTCGCCGAGCGTGTCGTGATAGAAGCCCGGCAGCACGATGCGCTCCTTGCGCGCGGCGCCGAGGCGTTCGAAGAAGCGGTCCTGCGGGCCGCGATGCACGACCCAGTCGGCGCCCGAGATCAGCAGTTGCGTCGGCACGGTGATCGCGGCCGCATCGGCGACGATCCGCTGCGCGGTGTCGTGCAGGTCGAGCAGCATGTTGACCGCGATCGGCCGCGTGATCAGCGGATCGGACGCATAACTCGCGATCCGCTCGGGATCGTGCGTGAGGAATTTCGGCTTCACGTAGCTGTTCACGTAGAACAGCCCGCGCAGCTTGTGCATCAGCCGCAGGCCCGGCCGCGCGAACGGCACGTAGAGCTTGATGTGAAACGCCGGCGACGCGACCACGAGCGCGCGGATCGGCGGCGCGTAGTCGTGCACCCAGGTGGCCGCGAGCACCGCGCCGACGCTCTGGCCGACCACGGCCATGTCCTCGATCGCGATGCCGTGCGTGTCGCGGATATGTTCGACGAAGGTCTGCAGGTCGCGTACCGACGCGGCCGCGCTCGGGCTGTAGCCGCGTGCGCCGGGCGAGCGGCCGTGGCCGCGTGCATCCCACGCGAAGAACGCGAAATCCGGCAGGTCGAGCTCGTCGACGAGATGCGCAACGCGCGCCGAATGTTCGTGGCCGCGATGCAGCAGCACGATGGCGCCGCGGCAGCGCGGGCCCGTTGCGGGCCAGTGACGATAGAACAGCGTTTCGCCGTCGTGCGTGATGAAGTCGGCCTCGCGGGCCAGGCGTGCGCTCATGCGTTTTCTCTCGTTTCGTTATTCGAATCTTGGTGCGCCGCCCTCCGGCGCCCGGTACCGCCACTGCCTTTGACTGCCTTGACTACCCTTTCAACCGCCCTTTTCCGCGATGCCGGCCTGCACGCGCCGGACCACGGTCACGATCGACAGCACGATCAGCAGCCGCCACAGCCATGCGGCGACACCGCCGACCGGAAACCCGAGCCCGATCCACAGCGCGAACGCGCCGAGGGCGAGCGCGCGGTCGCTCTTGCCGAACGGGCCGTCGTAGCGGCGGCTCACGCCGACCAGCGGGCCGATCAGCCCCGCGCATTCGACGATCACCGCCGTCAGCGCGAACAGCCAGACGTCTGCCGGAGCGAACGCCGGAATCGCGAGAAACGGCAGCACCAGCGCGACATCGGACACGACGTCGCCGAGTTCGTTGAGATATGCGCCGAGCGTGCTTTTCTGGTTGTGCTCGCGCGCGAGCATCCCGTCGATCGCATTGAGCGCCATCCGCACGAACAGCCACAGCGGGATCAGCAGGAACAGCGCGCGGGCAAACACGCCGAGCCCGGCGAGCGCGCCGACGACGATCGAGCCGCCGGCCGCGAACAGCGTGACCTGGTTGGCCGTGACGCCGCGCTCGGCGAGCGAGTTCGCGAACGGGCGCAGACGGTTCTGGAATTTGGGTTTGAGTGCGTAGAGGCTCATCGTTTCGTATTCGTTCTATTCACGCGGCACAGTCGGACACCTTTCCCGCCGCCATGCCCCGGGCGGCGAAACGGCCCTGGACGGCCTTCCATGGACGGCCCTAATCGTCGCCGAGCGGCCCCGATGCGTCAAGCATGCGCCCGGCGCGCAAGCGCGGCGCCAATCTGGCGTTTTTGACGGAAACTCGCGATAATCCGCTGGCCCGAGCGCAGCACGATCCATTCGAACTGCAAACGGGCACTCGTGCAACAGCCGATTATCACGCCGCCGACCGGCGCATTCGCCGCGACGCAACAGCGTGTGGCGGCGAATCGTCCGATTATCGCGGACCTGCGACAGGCAGCCACGAATTTGAAAAAATTTAAACAAGGGCCGTCCGGCGCGCATCCTGCCGCGCCGGCATTCCGGGGTTCCGCCCGCCGCGCATGCGCCGCGGGCCATGCAGGCAGGCAGGAGGCGCGACGCCGATGAACATTCTCAACGTCTGGCAGCGCGACTTCCTGCTGTCCATCGTGCGGCTCGTCGCCGGCGCGTATCCGGTCTGGCATCAGGCGCCGCCGTCCCCCACGCAGAAGATCTACTTCTCGAACCACACGAGCCACATCGACACGCTCGCGATCCTCGCCGCGCTGCCGCGCGACGTGCGCGCGGTCGTGCGGCCCGTCGCCGCGCGCGACTACTGGGACAGCAGCGACGCGAAGCGCCACATCGCGCAGAAGCTGCTGAACGTCGTGCTGATCGATCGCCACCGGGAATCCGGCGGCGACCCGCTCGACCCCGTGCGCGACGCGCTCCGGCAGGGCCATTCGATCATCATCTTCCCGGAAGGCACGCGCGGCGCCGAGATCCTGCCGCAACCGTTCAAGAGCGGGCTGTTCCACCTCGCGACCGAGTTTCCGGACGTCGCGCTCGCGCCCGTCTATCTCGAGAACCTGCAACGGATCATGCCGAAGGGTGCGATCTGGCCGGTGCCGCTGATCTGCAAGGTGCACTTCGGCGCGAACGATGCGCTCGGTGCCCAGGAAGACAAGCCGACGTTCCTCGCCCGCATGCGCGACGCGGTCGTCGCGCTCGCGCCGCCGCAGCGGCCGGCCGGCTGAACACCGCCCTCTCCTTTCCCTTTTCCGGATATCCCCCATGCGAACTCTCTTCTGGGAACTGGTCGCGGGCGTCACGGGCGTGCTCGTCATCGCCACCGTGATCGGCGCGATCCTCGGCGCGCGCAGCGGCGGCACGAGCGCGACCATCGTCAACCTGAACCAGCGCATCCGTGCGTGGTGGGCGATGATCGCGATCATGGTCATCGCGATCAGCCTCGGCAACAACGTCACGTATCTCGTGTTCGCGGTGCTGTCCTACCTGACGCTGCGCGAATTCATCACGCTCACGCCGACGACCGCGAGCGACCACACGACGCTGTTCATCGCGTTCTTCGTCGCGATCCCCGTGCAATACCTGCTGCTCGGGATCAACTGGTACGGGATGTATTCGATCTTCGTGCCCGTGCACCTGTTCTTCGCGATGTCGCTCGTGTCGGCGCTCACGCAGGACACGCGCGAATTCCTGAGCCGCAACGCGAAGATCAACTGGGCGCTGATGGTGTGCGTGTACGGGCTGAGCCACGCGCCGGCCGTGCTGATCCTCGACATCCCGCGCTACACGGGACAGAACGCGCTGCTGCTGTTCTTCTTCCTGCTCGTCGTGCAGATCAGCGACGTGCTGCAGTATGTCGTCGGCAAGCTGTTCGGGCGCCGCAAGATCGCGCCGCAGCTGTCGCCGTCCAAGACGATCGAGGGGTTCGTCGGCGGCGGGCTGCTCGCGACGCTGTGCGGCGCGTCGCTGTATCGCGTGACGCCGTTCAGTTTCGGCGCCGCGTTCGGGATCTCGCTCGCGATCGTGATCGCGGGCTTCGTCGGCGGCCTCGTGCTGTCGGCCGTCAAGCGCTCGCTCGGCACCAAGGACTGGGGTTCGATGATCGCAGGCCACGGCGGAATGCTCGATCGCGTCGACTCGATCTGCTTCGCCGCGCCGGTGTTCTTCCACCTCGTGCGGTATCTGTACGTATGACGCGCGGGCGGCACCGCGCCGCCCGTTCCTTCGCGCGAACGGTCAGTATCCTGCGCGCAACGCCTTCGGCACCACGTAGCGGCCGCGTGCCGCGTCGAACGTCACCGTGTAGCGCGCGTGAATCGCCTTGTCGCCGCGCGAGCCCGTTTCCGTGACCGTCAGCGGATAGACGTCGCCGGTGCCGGTCGTGTCGGGCACGATCGAAAACGTGCGGCTCTCGCATTGCGACTTCGCGTTCCCGCAATCGAGCGACCCCGTGTTGTCGAGCGCTTCGTCGATGCGCGGCGCCGCCTCGACGATCGCGTTGCCGACCGGCAGCCAGATCGATCGCATCGCCATCGTATAGCCCTGCAGCGTGACGCCGTCGCCGATCGTGAAGCCGAACAGGTGCGGGCCGTACCGCTCGATGCGCACCGTACCCGGCTCGCCGCGCTTGCCGGACGCGATATCCGTCTTCGTCACCACCGGCTCGAGCGTCTTGCCGTCCGCCGCGGGCTTCAGCACGTACAGGTCGATGGTGCCCGTCGTGCCGTCCGAATCCATCCCCGGCATGCCGTCCTGCACGGCGGCCTCGGTCTCGCCGCACACCGCGAGCAGATACCGCGGGCCGTCGGCGGTCGCGACGCGCAGCGACCCGCACGGCGAATGAATGAAATCGCCCGCGTCCGACTGCCAGCCCTTGCGGTCCGCGCGCCAGTTGCCGTAGTGGTCGTGGAGGAACGTGCGCAGCAGACGGTCGGCCGCGACCGGCTCGACCGCCTGCGCCGTCGCGGGCAGCACCGTCGCCGGCACCGCACACGCAACGGACAGCGCCAGGCGTCGCAACAGGGGATGAACCGATGAAATCATGTCGGCGTCGGCGGGAACGGAATGCGGTACGCAAAGTAAACGGCTGGCGGCATCGACGCGTCACCGAGGTTGCGCGACCGGTTCGGGATCGAACGCCGCCAGCCCCGGCCATGCCGCCCGCCCCCACACACCGTCCGGTGCAAGCCAGCGCTGCAGCGTGGCGTCGTCGAACGCCTTGCCGAACGGGTCGGCGCGAAACCCGGCCACCCACTGCTTGCGGCCCGCGATATACGCGCTACCGAAATCCGTCCAGCTGCCGAAACAATCCTGCGCGCGCTGCGCGTTGAGCAACAGCACACGCCACGCGGTGTCCGGCTCGGTCCAGCCCATCAGCATCGCCACGCGCGCGAGGAACGCCATCCGCGCACAGGCGAACGCGAGTGCGGCACGCGGGTCGTCGGTCGGCTGCAGCGCATGCAGGTCGGCCCGAAACCATTGCGTCTCGAGCACGCGTGCGAGGTGCGCGCGCGCATCGTCGTCCGTCGCGTCGGTGCGCAACTCCATCTGATGCAGCATCTGCGCGCGCAGGAACTTGCGCGACGTGTCGTTCAGGTGGCTCGTATCCGCATCGTCGAAACCCGAGAACCCGGTCGCCTCCACGTACGGATGCGCGAGCAGCAGCGCCCAGTGCTTGCGGGCGGACAAGGTCGAATGGCGCGCACCGCGCCGGCGGAGGTAGCGCACGATACGCCACAGCACGAACAACGCGACGATCAGCTTGAATGTCATGGTCTTCGCCCCGTCATTCGCCGGCACTGGCGCCGTGCGGCGCGTCATAGCCGGGCCAGCGCACGTTCTCGGTCGCAAAGGCGGGCCGTGCGTCGTCCCGTTGCGCGGACGGCACCGCGGGCGCCAGCGTCGCGCGCACCGCGTAACGCACCGAGCCGGCTCGCGGCGGCCGCGCCTGCAACAGTTCGGGCTGCCGCGCGGCGACCAGCCACTCGACGGTCGGCGTCGGCTCGGCGAGCCGCCCGAACAATTGCGGATGGCGCGCGACGAGCCGTGCTTGCGACGCGGCATCCGTCACGTCCTCGATCCTGCACCACCCCGACGCCGTATGGACCACGCCGAGCGCGATGCAGTCGGGCGGCGTGTTATCCGTCGTCCCCAGCGTATTCAGGCACGCCAGCACGTCGTCGACATAGCGCTCGACCGGCGGCCGGTTCTGCTTGCCCTTGACCTGATCGACGTCGAGGCCACCGTCCGCGCGCATCGCGACACTGATCGTGATGTGCGGCTGGCCGCTCGCGTCCCGGAAGCTCAGCAGCCGCAGCGTGCGCGCCTCGATCGCTTCCGCGTAGCGCCCGCCGTAGCCGCCCGTCAGCGCCTGCCGGTCGGCGAACTGGCCGAGGCAATGGCGCATCACGTAACTCTCGAACGCCATTTCGGCGCGCAGCAGCGCGCTGTCGGGCAGGAATTCGACGAAGCGGCCGTTCGCGGTTTCACACCAGGTGCGCAGCGCATCGGGCTGGCTCTCGCGCCAGCCGCGCGCAATCCGGGCCGCCATCTCCGCATGCTCGCGTTCCCACATCGCGAGCGCCTGCGGGCAATTGACGCGGTCGAGCTTGCCCTCGAGCCCGGTCCCCTTGCGCGACTCGAGAAACTCGACGAGCGTGGTTTCGAGCGCGAGAAGCTGCGGATCGCCCGGGTCGACCCAGACGACGGGCGCCAGCCTGCCGGCGTCGGCCTCGCCGATCGTCTTCGCGTCCGCACCGAAGCGCCGCGCGACCCACGCCGGCGGCGCGGCGTTACCGAGCGCCTGCCGCGCGTCGTCGAGCGACCCGATCGTGCGTGCCGGCTCGAAGTTCGCGACGACGTGCCGGCAGAAATGGTTGAGCAGCCACGCGCGCACCGCGTCGGCATCGCCTCGCGCGGTGCTGCGCGCGGCGATCGCCGCTTTCAGCGCATCGGCGTTCAGCGCGTTGCGCGGCGCATAGCCGGCCCGCCGACCGACGGCCGTCATTGCCAGAACTTCCACCAGCGCTTGCCCGGCGCGGCCGTCGCCGGGCCCGGCGCCGCAGGCGGCGCACCGGCCTCGCTGATCCGCCGCTCGATCACGTCCATCTTCAGGTCGAGCGGTTCGGCGGCGTGCCGGTTGCCGGCGAGCACCCGTTCGTAGAAATATTTCGCGTCCGGCTGGCGGCCCAGTTCGTACGCCGCGTCGGCGGCCCGGAGCAGCACGTTCAGATCGCGCGACGCGTCGGCCTGCGCACGCGCGGCGTCGTACAGCGCCGATGCCTGGTCCGGATGCGACTCCGACATGTGGGCCGCGAACACGAGGCGGGCAATCAGTGCCTCGTCGGGCAACCTGCCGTCGAGCTGGTCGTGCTCGCGCTGCCAGCCGACGAGGCGCTCGAGCCAGATCGGCAATTCGTTGCAGCGATCGACGCGGTACAGCGCGCGCACCACGTCGCGCACGTACCAGTTCGGCTCGTGCCGGCTGTAACCGTATTCGGCGGCGTAGTGCCATAACTGCTCGGCGGCTTCGAGCATCTCTTCATCCTTCTCCTGGCACGCGAGCACGTAGCGCACCCCGTCGTAATGCTCGGCAAACGAACTCGCCGCGATCCCGTTGCGATGCAGGACCAGCGCTTCGTCGTAGCGCTCCTCGCCGCGATAGAGGATCGCGAGGTTGTTGCAGAGCATCGAATACAGGTGCGCGCATGCATCGTACGGATGCCCGTTGCCCGTCTCGAAGAAGCGCTCCATGCAGGCGCGGCCCTGCTCGTACGCGGCGATCTTCAGGCGCTCGAGATCGGCGCGCACCGGCGCCTGTTCCGCAGCCGGCAGCGCGTCGATCGCCTCCTCGGCCCTGTCCTCGATCGAGCACGCGTAGCCGTAGCTCCACAAGCCGCTGCGCAGCGGCGGCGGCGGCAGCTTCATCGCGGCGGCGACACCCAGCGCCCGAATGCGCGCATCGGTCAGCATGAACCCGGTGCGGTTGTCGTACATCTCGCCTTCCTGCGCGGACGCGAGCAGGCGCGCGGCCTGGGTCGTCGTGTCGATGCGGCCGGTTTCGCCGTCGTAGACGGCCGCGAGCCGCGCGATCCACGGATGGCCGGGCGCGCGCCGCAGTGCGACCTCGCGCGCGGCGTCGGCGATCGCGTAGCGCAACGCGTCGCCTTCGAGCGAGCCGAACGCGGCAAAGATCTCGCCATGGGTCGGCGAACGCGCGGCCAGCGCGTCGGGCCCTTCCGCGCCGAGTTCGACGAGCCGCTCGAGCGTCGGCTGGAAACCCGCTGCGCGCATCGCGCACAGCGGCCACCAGACCGACGTGTCGGTCGGCTCGGCCAGGCGCGCATGGATGATCTGCCCGACCCGGTCGAGCATGCTGCTTTCGATCTGGTACACGTGGAAGAACGCCCTGCGCCCTGCCTCGTCGAAACGGCCCGCCTCGAGCAGCCACGGCAGTTCGTATTCGATGAAGTCGTCTCCGCCGTCCGATTCGAGGCTGTGGCGCGCCATCTCGCAACGGGCCAGCGCGCCCGCGAGATCGCCTTGCGCGTGTGCCGCCCGCGCGGCGAGCCGCGCCAGCCTCACCTCGGCCTCGCGGCGAGGCGGCAGCGCCCAGTCGGCAATGCGCGACTCGACGGCCTGGCGAATGGTGTCGAACTGCAACGGCGCGATCTCGATCATCGCCCGGCCGATCCGCAGCCAGTCGTCGGCGTCGATGTCCTGGTCCGCCGCTGCCGATGCCATCGCAGCCACCGCGGCCTCGGCCGCCGCACGCGCGTCGTCGTCCCGGTCGAGACGCCGCAGTGCCCACGCGCGCAGGCATTGCCGGTTCGCCTCGTCCCACGCGCGAAACGTGGCGCGGCCGGCAATCGCGCGGTTCAGCGCATGCCGCAGTTCGATCGCGTCGAGCGCATGCTCCGCGTGGTCGAATTCGAGCGTATCGAGAATGCGGGCGCGGACGTAGCGATCGGCATCGAGCGTCGGCGACGTGCGCAAGACGTCGTGCATCTGGCCGATCGCCTCGGTGACGGCGTCGTTCTCGCCCAGGTGCCGGGCGACCTGCAGCCGGTATAGCGCGAGTTGCATGCGGATGTCGGGCCGCGCCTCGGGCGGCGCCGCGTCGTGCACGCCCGCGCCGTCCTCGTCGAGCACGGCGCGCGCGGCGGCCGGATCGCCGGCGTGCATCCACAGCGTGTGCAGGCGCGCGATCGCGTCGAGCGAATCGGCACGCAACGGCTGCGCACGCAGTCGTGCCGCAAGGTCGCTCTCGCGGCTCGAATCGCTTTCCTCGAGATCGGCTTCGAGCCGGTTCATCAGTGTGTCGAGCGGCTGGCCCGTCAGGGGCATCGCCGTCATATCGATATTGGAATGGGCGTTTGTAGTTGTATTGGCGCTGGGAGTCATCGACTTCTCCATCTCGGAATCGCGATAGCTTATCAGGAGACGGCGACCGTGCGCGGCCTCGCCATTCGCGTCGCCCGGCGTTACGATCTCGTTCTTCATCCCCGGACAGGTCGATGCGCACGATGCGACGGCGCGACGCGCGCCGACCGGTCCCGCCGACCCGGAAACCGCATGAACCTCACCTTGCAGGATGTCGCGTGGCATCGTTCGGTCGGGCGGCTCATCGAGTCGCTCGACCAGCCCGGCTTCTGGCTGGCGCTGATCCGGCTGATCGAGGAATACGTCGCGGTCGACAGCTGGGTCGTGCTGACCTTCGGCGACGGCCGCCCGCAGGTGTTCGCCGAATGCCCGTACGAAGGCGGCGGCCCCGACCCGCTGTTCCGCGACTACGTGCAGGGCCTGTACCAGCTCGACCCGTTCTACATCGCGAACCGCGACGCGCCGAGGAGCGGCCTGTTCCGGCTGTCGGACGTCGCGCCCGAATGCTTTCGCGATACCGAGTACTACACGCTCTATTTCACGCACAACGTCGTCGAGGACGAGGTGCAGTTCAACGTCGTGCTCGACGATGCGCGCACGCTGTGCCTGTCGCTCGGCAGCAAGCGGCGCTTCAGCCCCGGGCAGGTTGCACTGCTCGACCTGATCCGGCCGTGGGTGGCCGGGCTGATGCGGCAGCGGCTCGCGTTCGAGCCCGCCTCCGCGGAGCAGGCGCCGCCGCGCCGGGCCGGCGCGCACGATGGCTTCGAGCAGGCGATGGCGCGGCTCGGCACGCCGCTCACCGCGCGCGAACTCGACGTGATCCGGCTGATCCTCAGCGGCCGCTCGAACAAGGAAGTCGCGAACAAGCTGTCGATTTCCGCCGAAACGGTCAAGGTGCATCGACGCAACATCTACGGGAAGCTCGCGATCAATTCGCAATCGGAACTGTTTTCACTGTTCCTGAAGGCGCAGACCGACGGATAGCGCGCTCCGTCGCGCCCGTTTTCGCTCCCCTGCCTGCATCTTTGCGGCGGCCTTCGACGGCCGCGGCCGGATCATGCCGATGCCGTCGCGCCCCGGTGCGAACCCGCGAGCTTGAATTCGCCGACCGTCTGCGCGAGCTGAGCCGCCTGCTCGCGCAACAGCGCGGCGGCCGCAGCCGACTCCTCGACGAGGGCAGCGTTCTGCTGCGTCGAGTGATCGAGCTGCGACACGGCCTGGTTCACCTGCGCGATCCCGGTGCTCTGCTCGTTCGCCGCGACCGTCATTTCCGCGATCACGCTCGTGATGCCGCGCACGCCCTCGACGATCTCGTCCATCGTCGTGCCGGCCGTCTTCACGAGCCCCGATCCGCCTTCGATCTTCTCGACGGACGACTGGATCAACTGCTTGATTTCCCTGGCGGCCACCGCGCTGCGTTGCGCGAGCGTGCGCACCTCGCCCGCGACGACCGCGAAGCCTCGCCCGTGCTCGTGCGCGCGCGCCGCCTCGACGGCCGCGTTCAACGCGAGGATGTTGGTCTGGAACGCGATGCCGTCGATCACGCCGATGATGTTCGAGATCTCGGCCGACGCCTTCGTGATCTCGTCCATCGTCGCGACCACCTCGCTCACCACCTCGCCGCCGCGTACGGCAACGCCCGACGCCGATTCCGCCAGCCGGCTCACCTGCGTGGCCGCGTCGGCCGAATTGCGCGCCGTGCCGGCGATCTCCTCGAGCGCCGCCGCGGTCTCCTGCAGGCTCGATGCCGCGTGTTCGGTGCGGCTCGACAGGTCCTGGTTGCCCTGCGCGATCTCCGCGCTCGCCACGCTTACGGATTCGCTGAATCCGCGTATCTGCAGCAGGATCGCGCTGATCTTTTCGGCGAACAGGTTGAAGGCCCGCGCGATCTGCGCGGCCTCGTCGCCGCCGTCGGCCGGCAGCCGCTTCGTCAGGTCCCCGCTCCCGCTCGCGACGTCGGTCAACGCGTCGCGCACGAGCAGCACGCGCTTGAATGCCGCGTTCGTCAACGCGCCGACGAGTGCCGCCGCGACGCAGGCGACGACGAGGATCGCAATGAGCGTCGTCGTCGCGACGGCGCGCATGCCGGCCGTCACGTCCGACCGGTCGAGCGCCATGACGAGCGACCAGTCCGTCCCGGCGATCGGGCGCGCGCGGAGCAGCTTGGTCACGCCGTCCACGTCGATCGCCACCGGTTCGGTCGCCGTCTGCAGGCCGGCGAGACGCTCCGGCGTCAGTTCGGGCGACAGCTCGGCGGCCGGCTTCATGATCAGATCGGTCTTGGCGCCCGCGATCAGGCGCCCGCTCTTGTCGACCAGGAACGCGAAGCTCGACGGCGTCGGATGCATCGACGCCACGATCGCGCTCGCGCGCTCCATGTAGAGGCTCGCCGCGAGCACGCCCTTGAGCGTGCCGCCGCGAACGATCGGGGCGGCGAACGCGAACGCGGGCTTGCCGGTCGACGCGTCGCGGTACAACGCCGTGACGACGAGCCGGCCGGCGTCGACCGCCTGCCTGAACCACGGGCGTGCGGTCGGATCGTAGCCGGCCGCGAGCGGGACGTTCGAATACGCGGTGCGATCCGGCAGGCCGAGCGTGAGCACCTGGAAACCGCCCGATTTGCCGAGCAGCGTCAGCGCCGGCAGCGGATCGCCTTCGCCCGGCGTCAGCGTGTCCGCGAGCGCCTGGGTCTGCTGCGCGCGGCTCGCGACCCACTCGTCGAGTGCGAGCGCGTGGCCGGTCAGGACGGACTGCAGGTTCTGGTCGATGGTCGTGTCGTTGTGCTGCTTGACGACGTAGTACACAAGGCCGCCTGTCACGGCCAGGGCCGTGACCACGATGGCGACGCAGGTCGCCAGAATCCGGGCGCGAATCGATGACAGCATGATGACGTTGATCTCCGGTTGCCGCGTTGTTTTCGGTTGGTCAAATGGGCACTCAACCGTCCTTAACGACCGCACGCGATGCAACTTGAGGTTCGACTGGTCAGACCGGCAAAAAAAGTTGAGCCCAGGCCGGCGACAGTACGCGGGATCAATACCCCTGACGGGTTAACACGCCGGCGGGATGGGAAAACCGGCGGTTCGGCGCATACTCGGGCGTTCCGACGTCCAACGTTGCGGAGCCGGCCGCGCCGGCCTCGCCCACCGAAATCGCCCATGAAACTGAAGCTCGACATCGTCCAGCTCGCCGGTCGCGACGGCGACACGCACTACAACCTGCAGCGCACGCTCGAAGCGATCGCGACCTGCGCACCGGGCACCGACATCGTGATGTTTCCGGAAGCGCAGCTCACCGGCTTCCTCGATCCGTCGAACCTGGCCGAATGCGCCGAGCCGCTCGACGGCCCGAGCGTCGGCGCGGTCATCGCGGCCGCACGCGCGCGCGACGTTGCCGTCGTGGTCGGGCTGATCGAGAACGACGGCGGCCGCTTCTACAACACCACCGTGTTCGTCACGCCGGACGGCATCGCGCTGCGCTACCGCAAGACGCACCTGTGGGTGAGCGAGCACGGCGTCGTGCTGCCCGGCGACCGCTACGCGACGATCGAATGGCACGGCGTGCGGATCGGCCTGCTGATCTGCTACGACAACGAATTCCCCGAAACCGGCCGCGCGCTCGCCGAACTCGGCGCCGAGCTGATCCTCATCACCGACGGCAACATGGAACCGTACCGCCCGGTCCACCGCACGTCGGCAACGGCGCGGGCGATGGAGAACCAGGTGTTCACGGTGGTCGCCAACCGCGTCGGCGGCAGCACGCACGACGTCGTGTTCGCGGGGGGCAGCCTCGCGGCCGATCCGTTCGGCAACCTGATCTTCGAGGCCGGCAACGGCGAATCGCGCCACGCGATCGAGCTCGATTTCGACCAGCTCGCCGCGTCGCGCGCGGTTTACGACTATCGCAGGGACCAGCGCCTGCATATCGCCGGCGAACGTATCGAGCATGCGGACGGGCTTCGCGAGTTGCTGATTCCGTGACGGGGGCTCGCCCGCCCGGGCGGAGCCGTCCGTCACGCCGGCTCCGGCACCTCGATCGCCAGCAGCGCCGAACTGACCGACTTGCCGTGCGCGTCGAGCGCGAGCGAGCGCGTGACGCCGCCACCGAGCGCATCGCGCAGCACGAAATTGAATGCCCCGAGCGCCGGCAGTTCGTACCGCACGACGTCGCCGTGCACGATACCCGCGAGCCACGCCTTCACCGCATCGGCATCCAGGTGCGTGCGCAGATGATCGTAATGGCGCGGATCGCGGCAAATCACCGACACGTTCAGCGTATTGCCCTTGTCGCCGGTGCGCGCATGCGCGAGTTCACGCAGTTGCATCATGCCTCCACGAATGAAAACGACGGCGTCACGGCCGCGCGCGGCAGCAGCACCGACTGCACGGCGATCACCTCGCGCGTCGACTTGAACGCGCCGCCGCCGCCGGCCGGCCCGTTCGTATAGAGCGTCTCGACTTCATTGCCGATCCGCGCCGCTTCGCCGGCGCTCGCCGCGCGGCCGGCCACCCGCACACGCACCTCGGCCGGC
This sequence comes from Burkholderia sp. HAN2018, assembly GCF_024704855.1. Lineage (NCBI taxonomy): Bacteria > Pseudomonadati > Pseudomonadota > Betaproteobacteria > Burkholderiales > Burkholderiaceae > Burkholderia > Burkholderia sp. HAN2018. The sequence goes on from NZ_QOBB01000120.1 coordinate 14,960, forward strand.
TCGCCGCGCACGGCCGGCGTCGCGTCGCCATACAGCGCATCGACGCCGATCAGGTCGAAGCGCAGCTCGGTCGCGGCGACGCCGGTCAACGCCAGCCGCTCGCGGACGATCCCGAGCGCGAGACGCGCGCGTTCGAGCGCGCCCGGGCCGCCGTACGAGATCTGGCCTTCGCCGATCCAGCCGTCGACATACGCCACCGACACCTTGAGCGTGTCGGGCCGCGCCGTGCCGCGCCCGCCCGTCACGCGCACGCGGTCCGCCGCCTCCTCGGCGACGGTGACGTGCGTGAAATCCGCGACGACGTCGGGCTGCAGGTACCGCGCCGGATCGTGTATCTCGTAGAGCAGCTGTTCCTTGCAGGTCGCCGCGCTCACGCGGCCGCCCGCGTGCGGCACCTTGGTGATCACGACCGAGCCGTCCGCCGCGACTTCGCCGATCGGAAACCCGAGCCGCGCGAGGTTCGGCACGTCCTTGTAGCCGGGGTCGGCGAAATAACCGCCCGTCACCTGCCCCGCGCATTCGAGCAGGTGGCCGACGACCGTCGCCGCCCCGAGCGTGTCCCAGTCGTCCATCCGCCAGCCGAACGCGTGGATCAGCGGCGCGGCGAACAGCGACGGATCGGCGACGCGCCCGGTCAGCACGACGTCCGCGCCGGCCGCGAGCGCGTCGACGATCGGCGCGGCGCCGAGATACGCGTTCGCGGACACGATGCGGTCGCGATAGGCGGCGACGTCGTCGCCCGATTCCTCGAAGCGGAACGCGCCGCGCAGTACGACGTCGAGCACGTCGTCGCCTTCGACGGCCGCGACCTTCAGCCCGGCGACGCCGAGCGATTGCGCGATCCGTGCGGTGCGCCGTGCGGCCGCCCGCGGATTCGCCGCGCCCATGTTCGACACGATGCGCACGCCCTTCGGCACGGCAACCGGCAGCACGGCGCGCATCCGCGCGTCCAGCAGCGGGTCGTAGCCGAGCGACGGGTCCTGGCGCCGCGCCTGCTGCGCGATCGCGATCGTGCGCTCGGCCAGGCATTCGAAGACGAGATAGTCGAGCTGCCCGTGTTCGGCCAGCTCGACCGCGGGCTCGATCCGGTCGCCCGAGTAGCCGGCGCCCGCGCCGATGCGCACGCGCCGTTCAGGTTGCTTTGCTGTCATGTCCATACCGTCGTCGTCCGGCGGGTGGGCCGCCGGTGAAAATCAAAAGATGCCCAGCACGACGCACGCGATCGTCATCACGATCGACGCGCCGAACAGCAGCGGAAACGTGAACTTCTGGTGCTCGGCCAGCTCGATGCCGCACAGGCCGACGACGAGGAAGGTCGCGGGCGTCAGCGGGCTGACCGGGAAACCGGTGGTCATCTGGCCGAGCAGCGCAGCTTGCCCGACCTGCACGGCCGGCACGCCGAGCTGGCCGGCCACCTCCGCGATCACGGGCAGCACGCCGAAGTAGAACGAATCGGGATCGAACAGCATGCTCAGTGGCATCGACGCGAGGCCGAGCGCGACCGGGATGTGGCCGGCCATCGACGGCGGCACGAAGCCGACCGCCGCCTGCGCCATCGCCTTCAGCATCCCGCTGCCCTGCATGATCCCCGTGAACACGCCGGCCGCGAGCAGGATGCCGGCCATCATCAGCGCCGCGCGCGCATGCGCGTCGATGCGCTTCCTCTGCATGTCGACGTCCGGGTAGTTCACCATCAGCGCGATGCACAGCCCGACCATGAACATGATCGCCGGCGGGATCTTCTCGCCCATCACGACCATCGTGCCGAGCACGACGAGCGTGAGCACGAGGTTGAACCAGAACAGGTGCGGCCGGCGCAGCGCCTGTTCGTCGGGCGTCAGCTCGCGGGTCGGCAACGGAATCGTCGCATCGTCGCGCGACAGGCCGAGCCGCTTCTCCTCGCGCCGCCCGAGCCAGTACGCGACGCCGAACACGAACACGAGCCCGATCGCCTGCACCGGGATCAGCGGATTGAACAGCGCCGACACCGGCAGATGCAGCGAAGCGGACGCGCGGATCATCGGCCCCGTCCACGGCAGGAAGTTGATGCCCGCGGCCATCGACACCGCGGCGGCCAGCACGCGCCGGTCCATCTTCAGCCGGTCGTACAGCGGCAGCACGGCCGGAATCGTCACGAGGAAACACACGGCGCCCGAGCCGTCGAGGTGGATCAGCAGCGCGAGCAGCGTCGTGCCCATCACGATGCGCGTGGGCCGCGTGCCGACCGCGCGCAGGATCCGGTCGATGATCGGGTCGAGCGTGCCGGCGTCGGTGATCGTGCCGAAATAGAGGATCGCGAACACGAACATGCCGACCACGGGCGCGAGGCCCTTCAGCCCGTCGACGACGAACTTGCTGGTGTGCAGCCCGAAGCCGCCGATCAGCGATGCGGCGATCGGCACGATGATCAGCGCGACGAGCGGCGACATCCGCTTCGACAGAATCGCGGCCAGCAGCACGACGATCGTGCCAAGCCCGAGTAACGGCAGCATCCGTGTCTCCTACCTTGTCTTTTGTTGGAGACGAGCGTAAGGTCGGCGCAGCGATAGCACAATTGAAATGATTTGATCGCAGCAATCACGAACCGTTATGGATCTGAATCTTCGCGACATTCGCGCGTTCGTCACCGTCGCGCACGCCGGCAACTTCACGCGCGCCGCCGCGCGGCTGCACCTGTCGCAGCCGGCGCTGACCGTGCAGATCCGCCGGCTCGAGGAAATCGTCGGCGCGCGCCTGTTCGACCGCAACAGCCGCAGCGTCGCGCTCACGCAGACCGGGCGCGAGCTGCTGCCGCTGCTGCAGCGTTCGCTCGACGACATGGAGCGCGTGCTGCGCGACGCGCGCGCGCTCGGCGAAGGCACGAGCGGCACGGTGCGGCTCGCGTGCCTGCCGACCTTCGCGTCCAGCGTGCTGCCGGAGCTGATCCAGTCGTTCCGGCGCGACGTGCCGCGCGCGGGCTTCGAGATCCGCGACGGCGTCGCGAGTCTCGTCACCGCGCTCGTGCGCAACGAGGAAGCCGATCTCGGACTGACGGGCGGCGACACGTTCGATGCGTCGCTGGAGGTGCTGTATGCGGGCGCCGACCGGCTCGTCGCCGTGTGCCCGAAGGATCATCCGCTCGCGCGCAAGCGCCGCGTGAGCACCGCCGATGTCGCGGCCGTGCCGCTCGTGCTCACCGCGCAGGGCACGAGCGTGCGCAGCGTCGTCGATGCCGCGCTGGACGCGGCCGGCTGCACGCCCGACATCGCGTGCGAGCCGACCTACATGATGACGGCCGTCGCGATGGTGCGCGGCGGGCTCGGCGTGACGATCCTGCCCGCGACCGCGCGCGAGGTGCGCGCCGAGCCCGAGCTGGTGGCGAAGCCGATCGACGATCCCGCGTTCGTGCGGCCGATCGCGCTCGTCACGAAGCGCGGCCGCACGCTGCCGCGCGTCGCGCAGGCGTTCGCGGAAACCATGCTGACGGAATTGAAAAAGCGCGCGTGAACCGCGCGCCCGGATCGGGACAGCCCGCCCGCGTGATGCCGGGTTCGGCTTACTTCACGTCCGGATCGACGTGCAGCGATTCGCCGATCGCATAGAAATTGCCGCCCGCGATGTAGTGCAGGCTGCGCAGTGCCGGATCGGCCGATTCGAAATACCAGTGACCGTCGCGGAACACGCGCGTGTCGGACCACGCCGCGACGACCTCGCCGATGAACAGGTCGTAGGTCTGCTGGTTGTGCGGCTCGGGAACCAGCCTGCACGCGAGCCAGCCCGAGCAGCCGGCGACGAACGGCAGGTCGTGGCCTTCGACGTCGAACAGCGTGACGCCCGCCTCGCGCAGCTTGTCCGGACGCTCCGCGAGACTGTGGCTGCCGACCGCGTGCGTGAGCTGCAGTTGCGCGGCCGTCGGCACCTGGATCACGAACGTGCCGCTGCGCTCGACGAGCTCGCGCGTCTTCGCGGACTTGTCGAGCACGACCGTCAGCTTCGGCGGCAGGAAGTCCAGCGCGCACGCCCACGCGGCGGCCATCACGTTGTCGACGCCGTCGTGGCGGGCCGACACGAGCACGGTCGGGCCGTGGTTGAGGAGACGGTAGGCTTTCTTCAGCTCCACCGGAGCGATGTGACTGTCCATACGGATTCCCTGGAGAACGGCGCGCACGGACGGAAGCCGTGCGGCGCGCGGCGCCGGCCGGTGCGCAGGTGCGCAGCCGCGCCGAAGGCCGCATTCTCGCACCCAATTTCAATCGGTGCCGACAACGCCGCCGGTCACTTCGCGAACAACTGGCCGATATCGCGGAACGCCTTGAATTCGAGTGCATTGCCGCACGGATCGAACAGGAACATCGTCGCCTGTTCGCCGACCTGCCCCTGGAAGCGCACATACGGCTCGATCACGAAGGTCACGCCGAACGATCTCAGCCGCTCGGCCAGCGCTTCCCAGCTCGCCCAGTCGAGCACGATCCCGAAATGCGGCACCGGCACGTCGTGACCGTCGACCGCGTTCGTATGCGCGCTTTCCTGCGATGCGGTCTTCGGATGCTCGTGGATCACGAGCTGATGCCCGTAGAAGTCGAAGTCGACCCACTGCGCGCTCGAACGCCCCTCCGCCAGCCCGAACACACGGCCGTAGAAATCGCGCGCGGCCGCCAGGTCGTAGACCGGGATCGCCAGGTGAAACGGGGAAAGACTCATGGTTGCCTCGTGATGGAACGCTCGCGTGGCGCGAGGACGGCACCATGGTAGTCAAGGTCGATCGAAAATCAAATCAATATATAGTTTCGTCATTCACAAACGGAATTGATGAATGATCCGCGAACTGAAAACCCTCGTCGCCGTCGCCCGGGAAGGCACGTTCGCCGCGGCCGGCCACCGTATCGGGCTCACGCAGGCGGCCGTCAGCGCGCAGATGCAGCGTCTCGAAGCCGAGCTCGGCTTCGCGCTGTTCGACCGGCAGGGCCGGTCGGCGCGGCTCAACGAAATGGGCCATCACGTGCTCGGCCAGGCGCAGGCGCTGCTCGGCATGTATGAGAACCTGAGCTCGACGGCCCCCGGCTCGCCGGCCGCGGTGCGCGTGACGATCGGCGCGATCGCGTCGGTGCAGAGCGCGCTGCTGCCGGCCGCGCTCGCCGATTTCCATCGCCGGCATCCCGCGTGCCGCACGCGCGTGATACCGGGGCTGTCGATCGAGCTGGTCAACCGGGTCGACGCGGGCGAGATCGACATGGCCGCGATCATCCGGCCGCCGTTTTCGCTGCAGAGCGACCTGCACTGGACGACGCTCGCGCAGGAACCGTTCCGGCTGATCGTGCCGCGTGGCGTGAAAGGCAAGGACTGGGCCGAACTGCTCGCGCGCGAACCGTTCGTGCGATACGACCGCGCATCGTTCGGCGGGCGCCAGGTCGATCGTTTCCTGAAAAAGATGCACCTCGCGGTGCGCGACACGTGCGAGCTCGACGAGCTCGACGCGATCGTCAAGCTCGTCGGGAACGGCGTCGGCGTCGCGATCGTCCCGCAGACCGCCGTCTATCGCCGCTGGCCGGCCGACGTGCGCGCGATCGACCTCGGACACCATACGTTCCACCGCGACATCGGGCTCGTGCACCGCGCGCGGCGGACGATGTCGGAGCCGGCGCAGCAGCTCGCGCAACTGATCGAAGCGGCGTCACGACGGCGCGCGCCGCCGCAGGCGGCATAGCGCCGACGTCGTCGGTCAGCGCCGCCCGGCCGCCCAGTCGACCGCCGCATCGAACAGCGCGACACCGGCCGGCGACAGGTTCGCGAACGTGTCGTTGTCGAGGAAGAACATCACGCGGCGCGCCGGCGCGAGCGCTTCGTAGTCCATCGTCGCGCCCTTCTCGTACGCGAAGATCGCGGCCTTGTCGGGTTGGCCGTACACGGTCGCGATCGTGATCGCGCCGAGCCCCGGCTTGCCCCAGCTCATCGGCGCCTGCTTGCCGTACACGCTGGTCGCGCCGGCCGGCAGCCCGGCCGAGATCGGGTGCGGCGCATTGACGAGCCACAGGTAGCGTTCCTTGCCCGTTTCGCCGAAGTCGACGTCGTGACGCTTGCCCGTCATCGCGAGATCGTCGAGCAGGTCGTTTTCCCACGTGACGAGCGGCTTGTCGAGCGTGCGCCAGCCGGGCCGCACGTTCTTCGACGACACCGTCGACGAGATCACGACGAGGTCGGCGTCGCGCGCCGCGTCGGGCGTCGAGGACTCGTCGATCAGGCGCACCGCGTAGCCGCGTTCGCCGAGATGCTGGCCGATGCGTTCGTCGACCTTCAGGTTCGGGCCGCGCAGCTGCACGAGCATCGCGACGCGCGTGACGGCCTGCGGTGCATCGGCCGCCCGCGCGGGAGCAGCCACCCCCGCCCCGAGGCCCAGGCCCGCGCCGATCGCGAGCACCGAGGCCGCGATCGCGCGCAAGGCGCGG
>NZ_QOBB01000121.1:0-21345 GCF_024704855.1 Burkholderia sp. HAN2018
GGCTTCCGGCGGCGGCGCGGCGCGATGCGCCGTGCGGCGCACCGGGCCTGCCGCGCGGCGCATCCGCTTGCACAGGGCGCGCGAACGCGCTCCAATCGAATCACGCGGGCGGCGCTGCCGCCGCACCGATCAATCTGTCCCTGAAGAGGAAGTGATGCAATTCAACGACATTCTTGCCGCGCTCGATATCGATCTCGCCCAGTGGAAAGGCAATGCGCTGACCGCGCGTTCGCCGCTCGACGGCGCGACGCTCGCGACGCTGGCCGTCGACACGCCCGCCGACGCCGAGCGCAAGATCGACGCCGCGCACGACGCATTCCTCAAGTGGCGCACGGTGCCGGCGCCGGTGCGCGGCGAATTCGTGCGCGTGTTCGGCAACGTGCTCCGTGAGCACAAGGCCGAACTGGGCCGCCTCGTCACGCTCGAAGCCGGCAAGATCACGTCGGAAGGCCTCGGCGAAGTGCAGGAAATGATCGACATCTGCGATTTCGCGGTCGGCCTGTCGCGCCAGCTCTACGGCCTGACGATCGCATCCGAGCGCCCGGGCCACCGGATGATGGAAACGTGGCACCCGATCGGCGTGTGCGGCGTGATCTCGGCATTCAACTTCCCGGTCGCGGTGTGGGCCTGGAACGCGGCGCTCGCGTTCGTGTGCGGCGATTCGGTCGTGTGGAAGCCGTCCGAGAAGACGCCGCTCACCGCGATCGCGTGCCATGTGCTGCTCGAGAAGGCGCTCCGCGAGTTCGAGAAGACGCATCCGGGCGTTGCGCCGAAGGGCCTGAGCCAGCTGGTGCTGGGCATGCGCGATGTCGGCGAGGTGCTGACGGCGTCGAAGAAGGTGCCGGTCGTCAGCGCGACGGGCAGCGTGCGGATGGGCCAGGAAGTCGCGAAGGTGCTGAGCCAGCGTCTCGCGCGCGGCATCCTCGAACTCGGCGGCAACAACGGGATGATCGTCGCGCCGAGCGCGGACCTGGATCTCGTGGTGCGCGCGGTCACGTTCGCGGCGGTCGGCACGGCCGGCCAGCGCTGCACGACGCTGCGCCGCCTGATCGTGCATCGCAGCCTGGTCGAGCAACTGCTGCCGCGCATCGAGAAGGCCTACACGTCGGTGAAGGTCGGCAACCCGCTTGAAGAAGGCACGCTGGTCGGCCCGCTGGTCGATCGCGCATCGTTCGATGCGATGCAGAAGGCGCTGGGCGACGCACGCGAACAGGGCGGCGAGGTGAAGGGCGGCGAGCGCGTCGACGTCGGTCACGCGGATGCGTACTACGTGCGTCCGGCCATCGTGCGGATGCCGAAGCAATCGGCCGTGGTCGAGCGCGAGACGTTCGCACCGATCCTGTACGTGATGGTCTACGACAACTTCGACGACGCGATCGAACTGCACAACGCGGTGCCGCAAGGCCTGTCGTCGGCGATCTTCACGAACGACATGCGCGAGGCCGAGCAGTTCATGTCGGCAGCGGGCAGCGATTGCGGGATCGTCAACGTGAACATCGGCACGAGCGGCGCGGAGATCGGCGGCGCGTTCGGCGGCGAGAAGGAAACGGGCGGCGGCCGCGAGTCGGGTTCGGATGCGTGGAAGGCGTATATGCGCCGCGCGACGAATACGATCAACTACAGCCGGCAGCTGCCGCTGGCGCAGGGGGTGAAGTTCGACGTGTGAGGCGGGGCGCCCGAAATCGGGCGCCGTGCGTAAACGAGAAGGGCCGGTTACCGCGTTGCGGTACCGGCCCTTCGTTTCTTCCGATGCGGACGGTGGAGCGCGCGATGCGTCTCCATGCGTCGCTATGCGTTGCCTGCCTCTCCGATTGCCGGCATGTTCTGCACGACCAGCATCTGCGGGCTCGACAGCGTGATCCCCGCCGCGCGCAACTGCTTGAGGATCTCGAACAGCAGATCGCTCTTCGTCGAACTCGCGATCCGCGGGCTCGACACGTAGCCCGTCACGCTCAGCGTGATCCCGTCCGGCGTGAGCTGGCTGAACGTGACCGACGGCGCCGGCTTCTCGAGGATCGCCTGGTGCTCGCGGTACGCGTCGAGCAGCAGGTCGCGCACCTGCTCGGGATCGGTGTTCAGCGGGAACGTCAGCACCAGCGTCGCGACGCCCTGCGTGCTGTTGCCCATCGTCACGTTGCGCACGTTCTGCGAGATCAGCTGCGAGTTCGGCACGATCACGGTCGAGCGGTCGCTGAGCTGGATCTCGGTCGCGCGGACGTTGATGCGGCGGATGTCGCCTTCGACGCCCGCGATGCTGACCATGTCGCCGACCTTCACCGGGCGCTCGGTCAGCAGGATCAGCCCCGACACGAAGTTCTTCACGATCTCCTGCAGGCCGAAGCCGATACCCACCGACAACGCGCTGACGATCCACGCGAGGTTGTTCCACCGCACGCCGAGCAGCCCGAGCGTCATCAGCACCAGCAGTACGTAGCCGACGTTGGTGAACAGCGTGATCAGCGATACGCGCATCCCGGTATCCATGCCGAGCGCGGGCATGAACTCGCTGTCGAGCCAGCGTCGCAGCGAGCGCAACAGGTAGAAGCCGATCGCGAACCCGATTACCGCGTTCAGGATCCGGTCGGGCATGATGTTCAGGCTCTGCAGCCGCTGGCTGCCGATCATCGCGACCGCGCTGTCGAGGAGATCGCCCGGGGTCGTGCCGAAGCCGCCCGTCACCAGCGCGATGGCCGCGATCAGCATCAGCAGGCTCGTACCGAAGCCGGACAGCACCGTGCGCGCCTGGTCGAGGTGGCGATCCTCGAGCGCGAACAGGTGCTTGATCTGCTGCCCCGTCGACAGGCTCGACGAGAACAGGCTTTCGCTCGCGTCGCGCGTCAACTGGATCAGGATGTAGGTCGTGCACAGCACGATCTCGAACCACACGAGTTCGTACGTGATGAAGCGCGCGACCGTGACGTAACCGATCAGGAGTGCGATCAGCGATGCGACGATCGCCAGCGTGACGCAGGCATGGATCAACCCCGCGAGCGTCGAGCGCTGCTCGGGTGCCTCGCCCGCCGCCGCGAGCGCGGCGCGCGCGCGGTTGGCGCGCAACAACGACGCGCCGACCGTCAGCGTGACGACGAGCGACACGATGCCGCGACCGAACAGCGTGACCGACAGGCTGGTGTCGACGATCCGGTTGATCGATTCGAGCGTGCCGGACACGAGCAGCAGCGCGGCCAGGATGCCGGGGAACGGCTTCATTGCGAGCGCGACGGGATCGGCGAGCGCGGGGAGGCGCCACGACGGATGCTTCGTGCAGAGCAGTGCGCGGCCGAGCCCGGCGATCAGTGCGCAGGTCGCGGCGAGCTTCGCGAACTGGTCCCACAGATCGGTCAGCCCCGGCGTGAGGTCGTAACGGCGCGCGACGGCGAGGTAAAGGATCTGAACGGCAACGGCGGTGGCCAGCAGGGTCGACAGCGCGATGGACAGCGCCAGCGCGCTGCGGCGCAAGCGGGTGGCCGGCAGGCGGTTCACGCAGAACCAGGCGAGCCCGCGCTCGAGGAGCCGGCGGCCGCCGAGCCAGGCCGCGATCGCGGCAATCAGCAGCAGCGCGGTGATCGCCTTTTGTCCGGGCACCCACGACGAGCGCAGCATGTCGTGGATTTCTTCGTCGAAGTCTCCGAGCCGCTGGGTATCGTCCGGCGAAAGATGGAACAGCGGCAGCCAGAACTGCGCGCTGAAAATGCCGCCCGAACGGAACGCGAGCTGGTTCTTCAGCAGGCTGCGATGCAGCTTCGCGAACTGTTCGGCGAGGTTCGTGAGGTTGGTCTTCTGGTCGGCGGCCTGCTTCAGCGCCGCATCGAGCTGCGTCTTGCGCGCGTCGAGCGTGGCCCGTTGTTTCGCGACGGCTGCCGTTTCCGGCGCGGCGCCCTCGGCGGGCGGCGGCCCGAGCACGTCGAGCTGTGCCTGAATCTGCGCGCGTTGCGGCGTGAGATCGCTTTGCAGTTTCACGACGTCGGCACTCAGCTCCTGCGCCGAGTCGTCGAGCGCGTCCAGCTCCTTGCTGCTCGACGCGGTCGAAGTCTGCTGCTTGATGCGGTCGAGCTCGACCTGCATCTGCTTGAGCTGCGCGACGGCGTCGTTCAGCGAGATGGCCGGCACGGGCGCGCCGACGCCGCTTGCGCCCGGGGCGGAAGCGGCCTCCGGAAACGCCGACGCGGTTGCGATCGCAGCGAACTGCAGCAACGCGATCAGCGCGATTCGGCGAGCGTACGTGGATAGTCGTTGTATGGACATGGAATGCTTACGATTTGCCGACAAGGCCGGGCGCCGAAAGGTGCCCGGAAGCCGGTGGTTGGCCCGGTAGCATGTTACCGGGGTGTGGGGCGAACATTACCGAATCTGCATTTGTGGCGTCTCCGTGGCGGGCATGAGCGACGGACCGCGGAAAATCCCGTTCGCCTTGCTTTGCCGGGGGCTGTCGGTCGGGACGAGGGGTGTTTTCGGCGATCGGTCAGGGCAGGCGGCGGGACAGACGGTTACGAAATTTACATAAAGTCGGCGCAACGACGACCCCGATAAACGGGGCATGATCGCCGTGCGCGGCCCTGGGGCAGACCGGCGACCGGACATTTCCCGGCGCGTGGCCGTCGTACAATGCCGCGAGCCGCCGGCAGGTCGTCCGGGGTACGACACACGGAAGCCGTTGCCGGGCATCCGGACGCGAACAACGACAGGCATCCCGAGCGCGTGGCAGATCAAACACTTCCAGCAGGCACGGCGGACGAATGGGCTGCGCCGGGGCCGACCGATGCCGGTTCGGACGGCATCGTGCCGTTCGGTGCACGTGGCGCGCGGCGTATCGGCCGTGCGAACGTCGGCCGGCCCGCGCCGGCGGCCGGCACGATGCCGATCCCGGGCAAGCCCGTCGCCGATTTCCGCCAGGTCCGACATCGACGCGGAGACGATTGATGGCGGCTCACCCACGGAAGATCGAAAACGTTCTGCGGCTCGACGCTCACGCGCGGTCCGATCGTTTCATTCGCAAGATTGCCGACTCGGAGGTCGTCTGGGGCCTGTTCGATACGGGTTGGGCGACCGCAACCGCGCAGGGGCGCATCGCGATTCCATTCTGGCCCGAGCAGGACTTCGCGGCGATCTGCGCCGGGGACGAATGGGCGGGCTTTCATGCGCGGGCGATTCCGCTCGATGCGTTTCTGTCGCGCTGGTTGCCCGGGATGGAAAGGGATCAAAGGGTATGTACCGTTTTTCCGACGCCGGAAGACAGCGGGCTTCTTGTGTTGCCGCTCGATCTGCTGGCGTCGATCCGCTCGGAGTTGACGCAGTATGAGTAAATTCACGCGCGTTCGTTACCGGACACGAATCGGATCGGCAGGGTGGTGCAAGGGATATGCCATCCACATCAACCAATGCGAAGTCACTCGCCGGGCGTCCCTGTCGGCCGGTCCTTGGGATCGTTCTGCATGAACCGGAGCCGGTGGAACATGGCACCGAGGTTCGGGGACACTGACGGAGTGAGCGCGAGAGGCACATCCGAACCGGATGAGGAAGCATGACGAAAATCTGGACCACGGAAGCGGACTATCCGGCCAGCCGAATGGCCCGCTACGACGAGGCCGCGAGCGGGATCGGCCGTCTCGAACTGCAGGCGGCAACGCGCATCGCAACACCCGTGCCCCTGTCGTTCGAACTGCCGCGGAACGGGCGGGCGAGGATGCGGGGTTACGGCGTCATCTGGTCGGATATCCTGGTTCCGCTCGTCAACGAAGCGGTGCGTGTGGCGATCGAAGCCCGGGTGGACGACGACGATGTGCAGTTCATCCCGGCAATGATCGGGTCGGGCGCAGAGGCGATTGAAGGTGCGTACTTCCTGCTCAATCCGACGACGAAGGTCGACGTGGTCGATCGCGACGCGTCCGAGCCGATCGTGGTGAAAATCCCGGGGTTTCCCGACGCCACGGTCGGGTTCAGAAGGCTGGTCTTGCGTGCCGACTTTCCGGCCAACGGTATGGGCCGACAATACGACTCTGCGTCATACATCGTCGTCGGCGATCAACTGGCCGATGCGATATTGCGTGCCGCGAACAAGGGCGTCAGGTTCACCACCGGTATCCCGCCGGTCGGTTGATGCCGGAGCGGGCGGGAGTGTCGGGAAGGTTCCGTGTGAGCCACTGAACCGTGCGGGCCGTACTTCAGCCGATTGATGCGCTCACGCGCGCCTCGCTAAAATGCGCGAAGCCGCTCGCAGTTCCCCTCTGCCAGCGCCAAAATCGATCAAGAATCCGGAGACTTGCCACCATGGCATCCACCCAGCCCGACTCCCTCACCGCAGTCGGCGTCGCCCATACTGCGGCGATCGACCCCGGCTCCATCTCGGCCCGCCTCGACCGCCTGCCGCCCACGCGTACCGTCTGGAAGCTCGTCGTCCTGCTGAGCCTCGGCTTCTTCTTCGAGCTCTACGACCTGCTCTACAGCGGCTACGTTGCGCCCGGCCTCGTGAAAAGCGGCATCCTCTCCGCGACGACGCATGGCCTGTTCGGCACCACGGGCGTCGCGAGCTTCATCGCCGCGCTGTTCTCGGGCCTCTTCATCGGCACGATCGCATGCGGCTTCCTCGCCGACCGCTTCGGCCGCCGCGCGATCTTCACGTGGTCGCTGCTGTGGTACACGGCCGCCAACGTCGTGATGGCGTTCCAGGACACCGCGGCCGGGCTGAACTTCTGGCGCTTCGTCGTCGGTCTCGGCCTCGGCGTCGAAATGGTGACGATCGGCACGTATATATCCGAGCTCGTACCGAAGCAGATCCGCGGGCGCGCATTCGCGTGCGAGCAGGCGGTCGGGTTCGTCGCGGTGCCGGTGGTCGCGTTCCTCGCCTACCTGCTCGTGCCGCACGCACCGTTCGGCCTCGATGGCTGGCGCTGGGTCGTGCTGATCGGCGCGCACGGCGCGCTGTTCGTGTGGTGGATTCGCCGCGAACTGCCGGAAAGCCCGCGCTGGCTCGCGCAGCAGGGCCGGGTCGACGAAGCCGACCGCATCATGCGCGCGCTCGAGGCGAAGGTCGAAGCCGAATACGGACGGCCGCTGCCGCCGCCGGCGCCCGCCGAGCCCGTGCCGCCGCGCGGCAGCTTCCGCGACATGTGGGTGCAGCCGTATCGCAACCGCACGATCATGATGACGATCTTCAACGTGTTCCAGACGGTCGGCTTCTACGGCTTCGCGAACTGGGTGCCGACGCTGCTGATCAAGCAGGGCATCACGATCACGTCGAGCCTGATGTATTCGAGCGTGATCGCGCTCGCCGCACCGGTCGGCCCGCTGATCGGCCTCGTGATCGCCGACCGCTTCGAGCGCAAGTCGGTGATCGTCGCGATGGCGGCGGCGATCGTCGTCTGCGGGCTGCTGTTCAGCCAGACGACGGTCGGCGCATTCCTGATCGTGCTCGGCATCGGCCTCACGCTCGCCAGCAACATCATGTCGTACAGCTTCCACGCGTATCAGGCCGAGCTGTTCCCGACGTCGATCCGCGCACGGGCCGTCGGCTTCGTCTATTCGTGGAGCCGCTTCTCGGCGATCTTCTCGTCGTTCGTGATCGCGGCCGTGCTGAAGGGCTTCGGCACCTTCGGCGTGTTCGCGTTCATCGCGGGCGCGATGGTGATCGTGATGGCCGCGATCGGGTTCATGGGGCCGCGCACGAAGGGCATCGCGCTCGAAGCCATCTCGAAGTGACCGGCGATCGTGCACGCGTGTCGCACGCTTCGTGCTGCATGCGTGCCATGCGATGGCATCGCACTGCGCGGCCGGTGCGTACGGCTCGTCGGGAATGATCCGGTTTCCGAATCGATTCGGCGAAGCCCTCGCACCGCGGCGAAAAAGCAGCGCCCTTTGTCGGACTCGAATGTCCAACCAGCAAGATTGCCATGCATCGAAAGATGCAGGCGGCAACGAGTTGAAACAAAGCGTGACGAAGCGCAAATTCGCCGTGAAACCGCGACTTGCGTCGCTGAAGATTCCTGTTCGGACGCGTAGAATGAAGGGCCTGACGACTCATTAGCCGCCATCGGACCGTACGCGTTGCATCGGCGAACGGCTCCGCCGCGAAGAGGCGTCGGCGCCGGGCGCACACGATGCGCCGGACGTGTCGATGGCTCGCGCGGAAGATGCGCCGCCCGCAATTGCAGCATGCGGCGGCCGGATCGGCCGATGGCTTCGAACGTATGATGCTTTTCAGCCTGACGCGGCGCATGTCGAAGTCGCGTTGCCGCACCCGCACAGTCGCCGCGTATGTGTCGCTCGCTGTTGCCCTGATCGTTCCCGTGCTTGCCGGGCAGCCCGCGTTTGCCGCGTCCGACGCTTCGTCGTCCGTTGCTCCGTCATCCTCATCAGTTGCACCGCCCGCGTCGGCGGCGTCTCATGCGCATCGTGGCTCGCCTGCGCATGCGTCGTCGGGGGCATCGGCCGTACAGCCCGCGTCTGCAGCGTCGCACGAGCGTCATGCGGAGCCTGCCAGCGCGGTATCGGGTGCATCGACTGCTTCCGGCACTTCCGCTGCCGATGCCGCTTCTGCCGCTTCTGCCGCTTCCGCCACCGCCGCGAGCGAGGCCGAAGCACCCGCGCCGACACCGCCACGCCGTCATCCGCCGCTATCGGCCGAAGAGGCGAAAAATGCGACGGCGCGCGCGGTCGACATGCGCAAGCGCTTCACGCAGGAAGTCACGCGGCGCCTGAACGTGCCCGCAAGCGAGCAGCGCGCCTACGGCCAGCGGCTCCAGGAGGCGCTCGCCGATGCGGATCTCGGCGACCTCGCCGGCGAATACGTCGCGATGGTCGACCGCGCGCCGAACGTGCAGGCGCTCTTCATCTACTTCCGTGCAACGCCGGCCAACGCGTGGCTGATGATCGGCGCATCGCCGGTCGGCACCGGGCTGCCGGGCAAGTACGACCATTTCCTGACGCCGCTCGGCGTGTTCCATCACTCGCCCGACAACATGGATTTCCGCGCGGAAGGCACGACGAACGAGAACGGCATTCGCGGCTACGGCCGCCGCGACATGCGCATCTACGACTTCGGCTGGGTGGACGGCGAGCGCGGCTGGGGCAAGGGCGGCGTGTCGCCGATGCGCTTCCAGATGCATGCGACCGATCCCGACCGGCTCGAAGCGCTGCTCGGCATCCGGCACTCGAAGGGCTGCGTGCGGATTCCGGCGTCGCTGAACACGTTCTTCGATCGTCACGGCCTGCTCGACGACGATTATCAGGCGCGTGTCGAGGCCGGCAAATCGCTGTGGGTGCTGCGTCGCGACCGCGACATCACGCCGATCGCGGGCCGTTATCTGGTCGTGGTCGACAGCGCGCGCAAGACCCGCCCGGCCTGGTCGCCGATGCCGGGGCGCAAGGCGTGGTCGAAGGTGCCGAAGGGCGGCGACACGGCGGATTGACCGCCGGTTCGCGGGGCTGACGGCCGCGGGCGATGCCGGGATGAGAATAAATCCGTTTTATTGAGACATAAGAAAAGCAAACTTTTATTATCCGATCCGGGTTCGTATAGTCGAGGCCAGTTTCGCGGAACCCTGCCGCACCTGGACCACCACCGATCACACGACCCGCATGAAAACTCTCTACAAGCTCGCCCCGCTCGCGATGCTCGGCGCCTTCGCGACGCATGCCTGTGCGCAAAGCAGCATCACGCTGTACGGTCTCATCTCGGCCGGTGTCGGGTTCGCGACCAACCAGGGCGGCAAGAACGCCTGGCAGGCGCTGTCCGGCACGAACCAGAACCCGCGCTGGGGGCTGAAGGGCAAAGAGGATCTCGGGCAGGGGCTGTCCGCGATCTTCCAGCTGGAGAACGGCTTCAACGTGATGACGGGCACGGCCGCGCAGAACGGCCGCGAGTTCGGGCGGATGGCCTACGTCGGCCTTGCCGACCGCACCTACGGTTCGCTGACGTTCGGCCGCCAGTACGATGCGATCCACGACTACATCGGGCCGGTGATCATCGCGAGCAACGGCGTGAACATCGGCGACAACGACAACGGCTACAACGATATCCGCGTGCAGAATTCGGTGAAGTACGTGAGCCCGGTGTACCACGGCCTGAAATTCACCGCGCTGTACGGCTTCAGCAATGCGACGGGCTTCGCGAACAACAGCGCCTACAGCTTCGGGCTCGGTTACGAGCAGGGCCCGCTGCGCTGGAGCGCGGTCTACGCGCAGTACAACCACCCTTACAGCGCGACGAACCAGGACGGCGCGATCGCGAACGACTACGCGTCGCCGCTGCTGATCTTCAGCAAGAGCGCGATGACGCCCGCGGCTTACGCCAGCCGGCAGCGGATCGCGGGCACCGGCGGTTTCTACACGATCGGCCGCGCGCAGTTCGCCGCGATGTTTACCGACGTGCGCTACGATTACCTCGACAATTCGCACCTGCACCTGCAGAACCTCGGCGTGAACATCGTCTACACGATGACGCCGCAGCTCTTTCTCGGCGCCGCGTATGCGTTCACGAACGGCAAGTACGACGTGATCGACAAGCGGCCGAAATGGCACCAGGTGAACCTGCAGGCCGATTACTACCTGTCGAAACGCACCGACGTCGCGCTGACGGTGATCGCGCAGCAGGCGGCCGGCGACGCGGACCATGCGCAGATCTTCGCGTATGCGCGCTCGACCGGCACGCGCCAGATGATGGCGACGCTCGGCGTCCGGCACGTTTTCTGAGCGCCCGACCATGACTCATCCGATCGCATCCCGCCGCACCTTCCTGAAACTGTCCGCCGCGCTGGCCGGCACCGCGCTGCTGCCCGAAACGGGCGCGTTCGCCGCCGGCGGCGATGCCGCGCGCCGCACGGTGATCATCGATACCGACCCGGGGCAGGACGACGCCATCGCGATCCTGTTCGCGCTGGGCGCCCAGGACCGCCTCGACGTGCGCGCGCTGACCGCCGTCGCGGGCAACGTGCCGCTCGACCTGACCGAGCGCAATGCGCGGATCATCCGCGACTGGGCCGGCCGCACGAAGACGCTGCCGGTCTACGCGGGCTGCCCGCGGCCGCTCGTGCGCGAGCTCGTGACGGCCGCGAACGTGCACGGCAAGACGGGGCTCGAAGGCGTCGAGCTGCCCGTGCCGCGCGCGCCGCTTGCCGCCGGCCACGCGGTGTCGTATCTCGTCGATACGCTGAGCCGCGCGGCGCCGAACAGCGTGACGCTGTGCGCGCTCGGCCCGCTGACGAACGTCGCGACCGCGCTGGTCGAGGCGCCGCAGATTCGCGGTGCGCTGCGCGAGATCGTGCTGATGGGCGGCGCGTTTTTCGAGCGCGGCAACATCACGCCGGCCGCCGAGTTCAACATCTATGTCGATCCGCAGGCGGCCGAAGTCGTGTTCGGCAGCGGCGTGCCGATCGTCGTGCTGCCGCGCGATGTCGCGGTGAAGGCGCCGATCACGCCGGCGCGCGTCGCACCGTTCCGTGCGCTCGGCAACCGCTGCGGCGCGATCGTCGCGGACATCATGGATGCCGAACTCGCGTACAACAAGAAGCGGCGCGGCGCTGAAGACGCGCCGATGTACGACCCGACCGCGGTCGGCTACCTCGTCGATCCGACGCTGTTCGGCGGGCGCAAGGTGAACGTGATGGTCGAGACGACCGGGCAGTGGACGCTCGGCGAGACCGTCGTCGACTGGAACGGGCGCAGCGGCCGCGCGGCGAACGCGACGTGGATCAACGAGGTCGACGCGGACCGCTTCTATGCGACGCTCGTCGAGCATATCGCGAAGCTGCCCTGAGCGCGGGCGCTCGTGCGGCGAACGGCGAACCGCACTCGGTCGACGCCATCAGATGTGCTTCGCAATCCACTCGCGGCACGTACGGACATGCGGGCCGCGATCGTCGCCGGCGAGCGAGATCAGCGAGATCGCCCGCGTGACGCGCGGCTTGTCGACGCGCAACGCAACGAGTTCGGGATCGTGCAGATGCATCGTATAGAGGCTCGGCAGCACGGCGGTCGCGAGGCCGTTGCGCGCGAGCGCGTAGAGCGGCTCGGTGTATTCCATCCGGTACGTGACGTTCAGGCGCAGCTTCTCGGCGCCGCCGGTGCGATGCAGCGATTCGCTGACGCTGCCGCGCACGAACACCGCGAGCTCGCGATCGACGAGCTTCGCCCACGTGACGCTCTTCGCGCGGGCGAGCGGATCGTCGTGCCGCACGACGATCACGATCTCGTCCTCGAACAGCTGCCGGTAGCGCAGCGTGCCGTCGTCGCTGTCGGGTTCGCGTACGCCGATGCCGAGATCCGCGACGCTGTCGCGCACGGCCTCGACGAGTGCGCTGTTGGGCAGGTCGGTGAGCGTGAAGCGCAGCGTCGGGTGGGCGTCGCGCAGTGCGTTGAGCGCGGGCAGCAGGCGGCCGGCGACCGACGGGATGAACGCGATGCGCACGGTCTGGATGCGTTCGCCGATGAGCCGCGTCATGTCGTCGAAGGTGCCGCGCGCCTGGTTGAGCAGGCGTTCGGCGAGCGGCAGCACGGCTTCGCCAGCGGTGGTGAGCGTGAGCCGGTGCGCGGAACGCGCGAACAGGCGCCCGCCGAGCAGGAACTCGATCTGGCGGATCGACGCGGTGAGCGCGGGCTGCGTGAGCGACAGCGCCTGCGCGGCCTGCGTGAAGCTGCGTGCGTGGGCGAGCACGACGAAGTGCTGGACCTGCCGCAGCGTGAGCGCGGGCAGCAGCGACGAGCGGTCGGACGACATCGGGCAATAACGGTCGGGGATACGGTACGCGGCAGTATAAGACCGCGCTGCGTGCATCGACACAGGACAATATTCGGAATCACAGGAGAACCACCATGTCAGCGACTGACACGATGCCGGCGCGTGCGCCGGCCAACTGGCTCGAACGCCGCTTCGCGCTCGCCGCGCGCGGCACGAGCGTGCGCACCGAGACGATCGCGGGCGTCACGTCGTTTCTCGCGGCCGCGTACCTGCTCGTCGTGATCCCGTCGCTGCTCGCGACGGGCGGCATGGAGCGCGGCGCGGCGACGACCGCGACGATCGTCGTGTTCGTGCTGTTCACGACGCTGATGGGGCTCTACGCGAACCTGCCGTTCCTGGTCGGCCCCGGCATCGGCGGCTCCGTGATCATCGGCGTGACGCTCGCGACGACGGAGCATGTGGGCTGGCAGACGGGCCTCGGCATCGCGTGCGTGTCGGGCATCCTGTTCTTCCTGCTGACGATTCTCGGCGCGCGCGGCGTCGTGATGAAGCTGATACCGGTGCAGATCAAGCTCGGGCTCGGCGCGTCGATCGGGCTGTTCGTGACGATGCTCGGGCTGCGCAATGCGGGGATGGTCGTCGCGAACGCGAAGACCAACGCGTTCGCGCTCGGCGATTTCTCGCGGCCGGGTGCGCTCGTCGCACTGATCGGCCTGGCGGTCGCGATCGTGCTGCAGGCGCGCAAGGTGCCCGGCGCGATCCTGATCGCGATCCTCGTCGCGGCAGCGGCGGGCGTGCCGCTCGGCGTCACGCATCTGCCCGCGTCGTTCGTGTCGCTGCCGCACAGCATCGCGCCGATCGCGTTCAAGCTCGACATCGGCAGCGCGTTGAGCCTCGCGGCCGCGCCGTACCTGTTCGCATTCTTCGCGGCGGAATTCTTCTCGACGCTCGGCACCGCGCTCGCGGTCGGCGCGAAGGCGAACCTGCTCGACGAACAGGGCAACCTGCCGAACATCAACCGGCCGTTCCTCGTCGATTCGCTCGCGGCGACGATCGGGCCCGTGTTCGGCATTCCCGCGCTGACCGCGCTGATCGAATCGGCGGCAGGCGTCGAGGCCGGCGGCCGCAGCGGGCTGTCGTCGCTGGCCGCGGCCGTGCTGTTCGCCGCGATGCTGCTGTTCGTGCCGGTCGCGCTCGCGATCCCGAAAGAGGCGACCGCGCCGGCGCTGATCCTGATCGGGCTGTCGATGTTCGCAACGATCCGCCATACGCATTTCGACGACTTCACCGATGCGCTGCCCGTGATGTCGATGGTGCTGCTCACGCTGATGTCGAACAGCTTCGGCACCGGCATCGCGGGCGGGCTGCTGTGCTACGTGCTCGTCAAGCTGCTGGCCGGCCGCCGGCGCGACGTGTCGTGGGGGCTCGTCGTGCTCGCGCTGCCGCTCGGCTATTACTTCTGGACCGTCGTGAAGCCGCACTGAGAGACGGCTTTCGCGACGTATCGGCACTACCCAAAACGAGACTGCAATGAAGGCAACACCAGGTAACGTCCCGGCCGCGCGCACGGGCATCGAGATCACGCCGGCCCATCGGGCCTTCTTCCACGCGCTGCCGAAGGTCGAGCTGCATTGCCACCTGCTCGGCGCGGTGCGGCACGACACGTTCGTCGCGCTCGCGGAACGCAGCGGCGCGCCGATCGAGCGCGCGGAGATCGACGCGTTCTATGCGCGCGGCGAGAAGCCGGTCGGCGTGCTGCACGTGCTGCGCGCGCTCGACAAGTATCTGCTCACGCGGCCCGATGACCTGCGGCGCATCGCTTACGAGTATCTGGAGGATGCGGCCGCGCACAACGTGCGGCATGCGGAATACTTCTGGAACCCGACGGGCACGGTGCGGGTGTCGGGGATCGCGTATGCGGACGCGCAGGCCGCGATCGTGACGGCGATCCGCGACGCCGCGCGCGACTTCGGAATCGGCGCGCGCCTGATCCCGAGCATCGACCGCGAGCAGGATCCGGACGAGGCCGTGGCGATCGTCGAATGGATGAAGGCGCATCGCGCGGACGAAGTGGCGGGGCTCGGGATCGACTATCGCGAGAACGACCGGCCGCCGGAGCTGTTCTGGAAGGCTTACCGCAATGCGCGCGCGGCCGGTTTCCGCACGACCGCGCATGCGGGCGAGTTCGGGATGCCGTGGCGCAACGTCGAGACGACCGTGGATCTGCTGCAGGTCGATCGCGTCGATCACGGCTATACGATCGTCGACAACCCCGAGCTGTGCGCGCGCTACGCGGAACGCGGGATCGTCTTCACCGTCGTGCCGACGAATTCGTACTACCTGCGCACGCTGCCGCCGGAGCAATGGGCGGAACGGCATCCGATGCGCAAGATGCCGGGCCTCGGGCTGAAGATCCATCCGAACACCGATGATCCGACGCTGCACAAGGTCAACCCGTCGGAGGCGTGGGAGCTGATGTTCAGCCACTTCGGCTTTACGGTCGCCGATCTCAAGCAATTCATGCTGAACGGGATCGACGGCGCGTGGGTCGACGACGCGACAAAGGCCGCGTGGCGCGCGGCGTGGGTGCCGGAGTTCGACACGCTGGCCGCGACGCTCGCGACCGGTTGAGCGCATTGCCTGCCACATCGGCCGGCCGGTACTTCGTTCAGGTGGAAATGCAGCCTTGCGGGCTGGCGCACGTCGGTCGCGTTCGCTATATTGGCGTCCGGCGGCACCCGGTCGTGCCGCTGCCGCCGTGCGCGCCCGCGCCGGCATTCCGACAACAATTCGAATCCTGAGAGGCCCGCCGTGCGTATTCCTGTTTTCTGTCTGATGTTGTTCGTCTCGATGTCCGCGCGAGCCGGCAGTGCCTGCGACGGGCTGCTCGGCGATTACGCGCCGGCCGCCGGCAAGCCGGCGACGCTGCGCGTCGAGAAAGTGGGCGGCAAGATCGTGCTGCGCGGGCGCGACGCCGGCCAATGGAGTGTCGAAACGGCACCGACGCAAGAGGCCGAGCTGGAAACCGACGGCCCTGACAAGGCGCCGCCGGGCGCCTGTGTGCTCGAGGTGCCGGGCGGCGAGCTGATCAAGATGCCGATCGGCTCGCCGTATCAGGTCACGTCGATCACGGGCAACAGCTTCACCACGAAGCATTCGACCACGGGCGTCCTGCTGCGCACGGTGCAGGGCTTCCAGGTCGACGGCACCGAGCTGTATCGGGTCGCGCGCCGCGGCGATTCGCCGCCGGCCGCGGCACGCTGACGGCGTGCGAGCCGACGTACCGCGATACACGACGACACGACGAGGGCGACCCTTCCGATGGGCAATCGATCATGGCTTTATCTTCAGGCCGGTGACGGCGACGACGCGCGAACGATCGAGTTCGCGGAATCCAACAATCACTTTCCGCTGCTGTGGCGCGTGCTGCTGGCCGACGGCGGCGCGGGCGACGCGATAACGGATCAGCGCGTGTTCGGCGACGCCGGCACGCCGAACCTCGCCAGCGATGCACGCGCGGCGCATGCGCGACTCAGCCGGCTCGCGTCGTTCGTCGTCGCGTATCCGCTGCCCGGCGACGATCCGGCGCTCGCGCGCCAGTTCGATGCGCTCGTGCGTCACCTCGGCGAGTCGATCGATGCGTTCGGCGATGCGCATGGCGCACCGCGGCTGTCCGCGAATCTCGACGAACTGTCATGGCTCGACGGCGGCGATCCGGACGAATACATCCGCGAGGAGCGCGACAACTGCACGCGCCTGTGGTGGCGGGTCGCGAACTGCATGGATTTCCGCGACGTGCGCGGCGTGCGCGACGTGCTCGAGATCGATACACCCGCCGACTGGCGCGACTGGGCGTGGGGCTTCGGGTTCGGCGGCGTGTCGCATCACTATTTCCAGCGACAGGAGCCGCCGCGCGGCGTGGCGTTTGCCGAGATGTTCGACGCCGGCGAAGTGCACGGCAACTGGCTCGGCTACGGCACGTTCAGCTTTCGCGCGCGCAACGGCCTGTGGGGCGTGCGGCGGGAAGTCGACGACGCGTGGCGCGTGATCGTGCCGCCCGCGTGGACGAACCTGTGGACGAGCGGCGCGCGCGATCGCCGGTTGCTGTGGGCCGCGCGCGACGGGAAGGTCGGCCTGCTGTTTGCCGATGGTGATGGCGACGGTGGTGGCGACGAGATGCGGATCGTGCGCGAACCGGCGTTCGACGCCGTGTGGGATTTCAGCGGCGACGTCGCGTGCGTGCGCGTCGGCGAGCGGTTCGGGCTCGTGGGCACGGACGGCACGTGGGTGCTCGAACCGTCGCTCGACGATTTCGGCGAATTCACCGGCGGGGTTGCGTCCGCGAGCCTGGACGGCCGCTGGGGCTTCGTCGACACGCACGGTGCGTGGGTGATTCCGCCGCGCTTCGACGATGCACACGAATTCGTGAACGGCGCCGTCGCGGCGGTATCCGAAGGCGAGCAGTGGGGGCTGATCGGGCGCGATGGGCAATGGCGCGCGCCGCCCGAGTGGGCCGCGCTCGAATGGTCGTCCGAATGCGGCGCCTTCCTCGCGTGGCGCAACGGCCATGTCGGCCTGGTCGATGCGAAAGGCCGGGTCGTCGTCGAGCCGCATTACGCGGAAATCGCCACGCTGACCGACGACGAACGGACGGACATGCTGTCCGAGCTTGGCGCGATCCGCCATATCGTGCGGCGCGACGACGGGCGTTGCGCGATCGTGGACGGGCAGGGCCACGTGCTGACGCCGTTCGATTTCGTCAACATGGGGGCGCTGCCGTGGTTGCCCGATGACGAAGCCGTGCCGGGCGAACTGTTCACGCGTTACGCGATCGGCGTGCTGCCGGGCGAGCCGGCGAAGTTTGCGATCTGCGATCTCGAGACGGGCGCGACGGTCGTGCAGGGGCGCTACGACGACATGGCCGGCCTGTTCTGGGGCGCCGATCACGGCTGGCTGGCCTGCGTGCAGGACGAGAGCGGTGACGACGTGCGGGCGACGGTGTTTCGCGCGGACGGCACCGTGCTGCATCCGGCGCGTTACACGCGGATCGGCGACGATGCGCTGTTCGACGACGATCCCGACGCCGCCGCCGGGCACACGACGTTGATGCCGTGGTACGTCCGTCGTGCCGAGGTCGCGCAGAACTGGAGCATGGGCGAACCGGTCGCCGCGTTGCGCGACGACGGCGTACCGGTATGGCTGTACGCGGACGGGCACGCGACGACGACGCGGCGGTAGCCGGGCCGCTGTCGTCCATGCCGGCGTGGCGTGCCGGCGCGACGATCAGCGGAAGAACCTCAGCCAGTCGAACAGGCCGGGGTGCGGACGCCGTTTCGGCGCCGGCGCCGGTGCGCTGCGCGGCCGGAAGTCGGGCGAGAACTGCGCACGCGGATCGATCGCGCGCGTACGCAGTGCCGCATCGTAGAACGCCCCGACGATCGGCAACGCGCTGTGCGCGCCCGCGCCCCAGTAGTCGCTGCGCAGCGTCACGTTGCCGTCGTCGAAGCCGACCCACGCACCGGCCACCAGTTGCGGATGCATCAGGATGAACCAGCCGTCCGTGTTGTCCTGCGTCGTGCCGGTCTTGCCCGCGACGTCGACGCGGATCCCGTAGCGCGAACGGATGTCCTCGCCGGTCCCGTAATCGACGACGCCGCGCATCACGTCGACCAGCGTCTGCGCGGCGGCCACCGGCAACGCGCGTTCGGGCGGTGCGCTGTTGAATGCGGCGAGCACCTTGCCGTCGCGATCCTCGATGCGCGTGATCATCTGCGGCGCGACGTATACGCCGCGATTCGCGATCGTCCCGTAGGCGGACACCATTTCCTTCAGCGTGACGGGGCTCGTGCCGAGCGCGAGCGACGGCACCGCGTCGAGCGGGCTTTCGCGCACGCCCATCGCGCGCGCGAGCTGCGCGACCCTGGCCGCGCCTTCGCGCTGCATCACCTGCGCGGTGATGCGGTTGCGCGACAGCGCGAGCGCGTCGCGCAGCGTCATCGGCGCGTCGGTCGGCGGCTCGGCATCGGTCGGACGCCACACCGCGTGCGTGCCGATCGGGATCGCGACGGGGCGATCGACGAACGTGTCGCCCGGCCGCATGCCGTCCGCGAACGCGGCGCCATAGACGAACGGCTTGAACGTCGAACCCGGCTGGCGCCGCGCCTGCACCACGTGATCGAACGGCTCGCTGCCGAAGTCGGGGCTGCCGACCCATGCGCGAATCGCGCCGTTGCGCGGGTCGATCGCGACGAAGCCGGCCTGCACCTGCGTCTTGCGTTCGCACAACGCATGCATGAACGCGCGATTCGCGCCGAGCTGCTTCAGCGCGGCGACATCGGCGAGCCCAGCGGCGCGCGCGTCGCGATAGTCGGGCGTCTGCCGGATGAAGCCGCGGAACAGGTCGTTGCGCAGCCCGCAGCCGGACGGGCCGCGCCATGCGCTGTCGGCGACTGCCTGCAGGCGATCGGTTTGCTGCGTCAGCGCTTGCGTCGCCATGTCCTGCAGTTGCGCATCGAGCGTCGTGCGCACGACGAGGCCGTCCGAGTAGAGGTCGTAGTTGTTGCGGTCGGCCCAGGCGATCAGCCACTTGCGCAGTTGCACCGCGAAGTGCGGCGCCGGGCCAGGCTGAGCGGTCTGCGGCTCGAAATCGACGCGCAGCGGCCGGCGCTGCAATTGCGCGAGCTGCCGCGGCGACAGCATGCCCATCGCCGCCATCCGCGCGAGCACGATGTTGCGGCGCTGGACCGCGCGTTCCGGATTCAGCACCGGGTTGTAGTAGCTGTTGCCCTTCAGCATCCCGACGAGCGTCGCGCTTTCGACGATGTCGAGCTGGTCGGCCGATTTGCCGAAGTAGGTACGCGCGGCCATCTCGACGCCGTACGCGTTGTACAGGAACGGCACGGTGTTCAGGTAGGTCTCGAGAATCTCGTCCTTGCTGTACACCGTCTCGATCTTGAACGCGGTGATCAGCTCCTTCACCTTGCGCGTGAGCGTCGGTGCGCGGCCGACTTCGTCCGGGTACAGGTTGCGCGCGAGTTGCTGCGTGATCGTCGAGCCGCCCTGGCGGCTGCCCGAGAACGTATGCAGCCCGGCCGCGAGCGTGCGGCGCCAGTCGATGCCGTGATGCGCGTAGAAGCGGTGGTCCTCGGTCGCGATCAGCGCGTTGACCACGTGCGGCGAGATCTGCTTGAGCGGCACCCATTCACGATTGACGGGCCGGAATTCGGCGATGACCTGGCCGTCGGCCGACAGCACGCGCGCGGGGCGGTCGATGCGGGCCTTGCGGATGTCGCCGATGCTCGGCGTGAACGGCACGAACGCGAGCAGCACCAGCAGGCCGACCAGCGGGATCGCGGCGAGCGTCAGCGCGACGCCGCGGCGCGTCGGATGGCGCAGGCGATGCCATGCGCCGGCGCACAGCGCACGGATGCGCGCGCGGCTGGCGGCGGCCAGCGGTGCGACGCGGGCGCGGCAACGGAGCCACGCGTCTCGAAGAAGCGGCACGAAGCGGTTCAAGGCGGCAGGAGCGCGGATGGAGGAGGCGCGATCCTAGCAAACGACCCACGTGCGACGCCCGCTAAAACGGCCGTTTGCTTGCAGGATTTACAGACGATTACGTTTGTTGCCCGTCGACAACCTTTTGCGGCACCCGCCGCCGCGATTCCGCTGACGATACGACGTCCGCGAGCCGCTGCGCGGCCGCTTCCATCTGCGCGCGGCCGAACCCGCCGAAGCCCAGCACGAGCCCCGGGCGGGCCGTGCCCGGCGCGAACATCGGCGACACCGCGCGCACCGCCACGCCGGCTTGCGCGGCGCGCTCGACCACGTCGAGATCGTCGATGCCGTCCGCGAGCCACAGCACGACGTGCATCCCCTGATCGCCCGGCTGCACCCACGCGCGTTCGCGCGGCAGCCGCGCACCGAGCGTGTCGATCAGCAGCGCGCGCTGCTCCGCATACACGCCGCGCACGCGGCGGATGTGACGGTCGAGATGGCCTTCCGCGATGAACGCGGCCAGCACGTGCTGGTCGGCGGTCGGCACATGGCGATCCATCAGTGCGCGCGCGCCGCAGAACGCGGGCACGAGATCGTCGGGGGCGATCACGTAGCCGAGCCGCAGCGACGGAAACAGGATCTTGCTGAACGTGCCGAGGTAGATCACGCGATCGGGGTCGAGACCCTGCAGCGACGGGAACGGATAACCTTCGTAGCGCAGCTCGCTGTCGTAGTCGTCCTCGACCACCCACGCGTGGCGTGCACGCGCCCACGCGAGCAGCGCATTGCGCCGCGCCATGCTGAGCGGCATGCCGAGCGGATACTGGTGCGACGGCGTGACGAACGCGGTGCGCGCATCGGGCGCGAGGCGGATGCCGGCGTCGACGTCGAGGCCGTCGGCGTCGACCGGCACGCGCACCATCGCGTCGTGTCGCCCGGTGCTCTCGAGCAGCGCGGTGATGCCGCGATAGGCCGGGTTCTCGACCCAGGCCCGGTCGCCCGCGCCGAGCAGCAGCTGGCTCGCGAGGTGCAGCCCCTGCTGCGTGCCGCTCGTGATCACGACCTGGCCGGCCTCGCAGCGCACCGAGCGCGAACGGCGCACGTAGTCGGCGATCGCTTCGCGCAGCGGCAGCGCGCCTTGCGGATCGGCATAGCCGGACGGCGCGCCGGCGCCGCGCGCG